>NZ_JBSYOT010000001.1:0-90231 GCF_058244745.1 Streptomyces sp. SL06
CATGTGGTGGTGCCAGCGGCCGTGTCTGGCGCCGTCCCAGCTGGGGGTGGGCGTTGTGGGAGAGCTGGGCGGCTACGGTGAGCCGGTGTCCGATCCTCTCTCTGCGGTGAACAGGCCGAGTCGTCGGCGGTGTGCGGGGTGTGTCCGAGCTCGTCTCGGCGTTGCAGGCTCAAGGCAGCAACGGGCAGCGGGCGTTAGTTGAGGTTGCTGGATGCCTCTCACGTCCTGAACCATCCTGCGGAGTTCCGGGCGCCTTATGAGGTGGCGCAGTCATGTCTGCGGGGTGCGCTGGACGGTGTTCTCAGCATCGCGGGTGAGGACTTCCCTGGGCTGCGGAGCGCCACCAAGGCGGTCACTGAGGCGGCTCGGGCCGTGGCTGATGCCTGACGGCAGCAGGGCGGGGTAGGTGCCGGGGATCTTGATGTCCTCGTGGGGGCGGTCGAGGGGCTGCGTGCCGAGCAGGCGGACCGCGGCGGGTTCCGTACCCGGCAGATCGGGCATCTGGTGGTCGAGCAGACCCGGCAGGAGATGGGGCTGGCCGAGATGGAGGCGGCCCGCAGTTGGAGCGCTTTCTACAGCAGCGCCTCGGGTGTGCTGCATGGTTCCAGCAGTGATGCCGATGAGGCGCGCCGCCAGTTCCACGATGTCGCGGCCGCCATGGAGCGGCTGTTTTTGGGTCTGCCGGAGCGGGCGGACGGACGGTTGCGGGAGCTGGCCCGGCTGCAGGTGCCGGTGCAGCAGGACCCGGATGAGGTTGCGCGGATGACCGACCCGCGGGCGGGAGCGTACTTCTTCAGTGCTGCGGTGAGCGGGCGCTGGCTTGAGCTGCTGCCGCTGTACCGGCTGCTGCCCGAGGGAGAGCGCTGGCCGACCGGGCCGTATCTGCGGCGGCTGCTGGTCCAGGAGCCTGAGCGGGTGTGTGCCTGGGTGGAGGAGCACCTGGACGCGATCCGTGCGCAGGGGCCCGGTGCGCTGTCGCAGGCGGTCGCCGTGGTAAGCGAGGCGGGCATGGCGGCGTGCGCACTGCTGACGAGGATTGTGCGGGCGCAGCCGGACTGGTTCGTCCTGCTGCGTGTCGCGTACTGGGCCGTGGACATTCCTGTCGCCGAGCGCACCGGGCCGTGGGTTGTCGTGCTCGTAAGCATCTTGCGGGCGCGGGAGTTCACGTCGTGCGAGTCGTGGGAGAGCGGGCTGGTGCTGCGGGTGCTCGTGGATACCGCCCACCCCGGCGGTCGGCTGCGCAGCGGTGAGGATCGGCTCGGCGTGATCATCCGCTTCGCGCTCGCCGGCGTGCTGGCCGATCATCTCGGCGATGAGGACGTGCGTTTTCAGGTCGAGATCGTCAACGATCTCGGTGAGGTCGCGTTGGCCGACCCGCCGCATGTTGTCGTCGTGACACTGATGCGGGCCGTGCTCGATCTCGCCCTGAGTGAGGCGCGGCTGGGCGTGCCGGTCGTGCAGCGGCTGCGGGGCGTGTACGGCAAGCTGCCTGCCACCGAGCACCGGGCGCGGTTGGTGGCCGTGCACCTGGCCGAGTCCTGGCTCTTCGACGGCGAACATCCCGAGGCTGCGGCTGGATGGTGGCAGGTGGCGATCGATGCCGCGCGGGAGGTGGGTGGCGGGACGTGGCCGAGCGCGGACGTTGCTGACTTCCTCGCGCTGCTTGACGCCCGCTGCCCCCAGGAGCTGCGGGCTGAGCTTGAGGCGGCGCTCACCGAGGGCCTGGGCGCACCGCCTCTGCGGAAGAGATGGGTGCGTGGGCTGACGCCTTCCCTGGGCCGGTGCCCCGCCGGTGGCGCATCGTGCGGGGTCTGTCTCCCGTGCTGCCCGAGGCCGTGCGCGCGCCCTGGCAACCGGTCCTGGCCCTGCTGGAGGAGAAGTACGGGCTGCCCGCTGAGCGGCCCGAGCCCGTTGTGAAGATCACCAGTTAGGTGGAGTCCTATGGCGGGTTGTCCCCGGAGGTCTTCGCCGCGCGTGTGCAGGCCGATGGAGTGGTGGCAGCCGTCGCCGAACTCGCCGCTACTCCCGTGCCCCGGGACAACGAAGACGATGACGGGGATGGCGGGGATGGCGGGAATGGTGCGCGCGCCGGGCTGCTCGGCGAGTTCGTCGCCCAGGACCCCGGATGCCTGGGCCGCTGACCCGGCCGCGGTAGCCGCGGTGGCCGCGCGCCCGGCCCTGCAGAGTGCCTACTTCAACGCCCTTCACCACGCCGCCGCGAGCAACCGCCTCGGCCCTGGTGTGCTGGGCCCTCTCGCCGCGGCCGCCTTCGCGGTACGCCCGCAGGAGGCCGGCGTGCCGCAGGCGGCTCGGCTGCAGCTGGTCATCTCCAATCTCCTGCACCGGCTCTGGGACAGCGGCGCATCTCTGGGGGCGGCGGAGGCGGACGCCGTGGCCTGGCTGCGTGCTCTCATCAGCGGCTGGTCCATGCCTCGTCTGGACACCTCCTCGCCGCTGGGCGCGGCCACGACGGCGCCCGGTGGCAGTGCCCTGCTGTCTTTGACCGCCTGGGGCATCCAGCACGCGGCGCGCACCGGAGAGGGTCTGCCCGGGCGGCTGACGGCGGTACTGGAGGAGTTGCTGGGCGCCGAGCCGGACGACCAGGCCCTCGCTGTCATCGGGTTCGGCCTTGGCCAGCTGCATCACTGCGACCCCGGCTGGGTCACCGACCATGCCGACGCGCTGCTGTCCCTGGATCCGGCGTGGCGCCCCGCGCGCAGCTGGCTCACCCGCGGCCGACCCGTCCCGGTCCTGCTGGCCCGGCTGGACAGGGCCGGTCTGTGGCAGGCCTTGTGCACGCCGAGGGCGCTCTCGACCGGGTCTTTCTGGCCTTCCTGGATGAGGCCGAACCCCTCGGCCCTGCTGGTGAGTTCCTCGCCGGGCTCGCCGGCTGCCCGGGCGGAGGCGAAGCCGTCTCGGTGATGCTGTCCCGGCTTGCCACCTACACCGCCCGCGCCGACAGCGGCGAGGTGGCCGAGCGGGCCGCCGTCATCTGGCGCGCCACTCTCGATGCCGGTGTGCCGGCTGCCGCGCTGCGCGGGGTGGGGCACTTCGCCTTCGCCGACGGCCTCGCCCAGGACACCTGGCTGGAGCTCACCGCCGCCACCATCGCCCGGCAACCGGACCTGGAAGACGCCGACCACGTCGCCGAACGTGCCGCCTGCACCCCCGCGTCCCCTGCCGCCCAGCTCATCGCCGCCGCCGCTCTCGACCACGGACCAACCGCCGGTTACCGCCGCACCGAGACGATCCGCCACGCAGCCAGCCTCTACGCCCACGCCCACGCCCCCGCCGAGAACACCCCCGCGCGCGAAGCACTACGCGTCGCTTTGATCAACGCCGGCGCCATCGAGGACGCCTACGGAAACTGACCCCTCGCCTGGCGTCGTCGAGCGAGCCTCGACCATGAGCAGGGGCTGTGTACTGTGCTGTGGCCAGCGCTCGTCTGCGTCTGCACCGGCCGGGTGTCCCGGCGGAAGGGAAGGGCACATGGCTGCGGCAGGTCCTCGATCCTCCGGCCGGCGTGCAGCAGCGGATCGGATGGAGCCCTACCTCGGGGCTGGGACATCTTTCATGGCCCCGGTCGTCGACGGAGGTCTTCGTCGCTTCCGGCGGCCCGAGGGACCGTCCGGGACCGGTCTCCGGCAAGCGTGGCAGGAGATGGAGGCAGCCAAACAGCGGCTGCCTCAGCTGCTCTCCGAAATCTCCACGACAGCGCTGACAGCCGATCCGCTCATGCTCTACAACAGCCTCCATGTGCTGGATGCGATGCGCCGGTCGTCTCTGGCGGCCAGTGTGGTGTTCGGGAGCGATGCGCTGGTGGAGTTCTACGGAGGTCTGGTCACCGCGATGCCGACGGAGCAGGTTCTCCAGCGGCTCGGTGCCGACGTTCACCCGCACGTGCTGTTCGACATGGACCGGTTGCTGCGCGAGTACGCAAGAGCGGAGAACCTGGCGCATCAGGCCAAGGTACTCAGCGAAGGCGCCATGGACCAGCAGACGAGTGTTCTGCACATGCTGCAGCTCGAGCAGCGCTTTGACCGGATGCAGGGTTACGCGGCGCAACTGCGCCCGATCTTCGAGGAGATCACGACTCCGCTGGCCGACCAGTCCAGAGCGGTCCTCGGTTTCGCGCTGCACCAGGCCCTGGAGGCCGCTGATGCCTATCAGGCCCTGATGGCCACGCGGATGAACGAGGCCATGGATGCATTCGCGGAAGCCTCCGCAGCCTTCCCCCCGTCCACGGACAGGGGACACCACCTGCAGGTTGCCGCCGTCCTTGCTGCTGGTGTGGCAAAGTTCGGGGCCGCCCCCGTCGAGGACGACCTGCCCGGTGTGCTGGCCGAGCGCCTTGGGGCTCCCCGCGATGAGATGGTCCGCTTGGTCGCTGCGCTGACGACACCACTGGGTGGCCAACCGGCGCTGAGTGAACTGGGCGACACCAACACACTGCGCCGTCGTCCGGTCATCGGCCTGAACGGCACGCGCGGTCTGTGGGCACGTCCCGGCGACTTCATCCACGAGGCGCTCGACTGGGCCGCAGACGCCTGCCGCGAGCATCCGGACTTGCTGAAGCGCTTCGACAAACGCCGCCAGGACCTCTGCGAAGAACACGCCCAGTGCACCCTGGCCACGGTGTTCGGGGACGCCTGTGTCCACGTCGGCGCCACCTATCCGGAGCCAGGCAATCCAGACATCGACGTTCTCGTCGCCATGCCCGGCGCCGTCCTCACCGTCGAAGCCAAGGGCGGTCGTTTCACCGACCCTGCCCGCAGAGCTGCGCCGGACCGGGTGACCAGGAAGACGCGCGAGTTCGTCGACAAGGCCCTGGAACAGAACGCGCGCGCCATCACCTACCTCGACGGCGGCGGAAGAGACCTGCGAGAGCGCAATAGGCGCCGTCTGGTCCTGCCGGACCACCTCCCGCCCGCCGTGTCAGTGATCGTCACACTCGACCGCGTGGACCCATTCGCCACGCACCTTCCCGACAGCGGCAAACGCCGCGCACAACCGCAGGACGGCACCTGGCTGGTCACGCTGGCCGACCTGGTGATGGTGGGCGACATCCTGCGCCACCCGGCCGAGTTCTACGCCTACGCCCGCACCCGCGCCGCCACCGCCAAGGCCGGGGGACCCCGGGTGTTCGTCGAAGCTGACGCACTGGCGGGCTGGCTCGAACACCGCATCCAACCCGTCCCACCCCCACCGGGCGAGCTCGTCTTCCTCGACACCAGCAACGAGGCTGTCAACAGCTACTACACGCACACTGCCACACCAGACTCCCCCTCCCCCGCCCGTCCCACCTCCGGCGTCCTTCCCGAGGTCCTGCACGCCCTCGACCTCGTCCAACAAGACCGTCCGCAGGACTGGCACGACGTGGCGATCGCCGCGCTGGCAGTGAAGCCCGCAGACTGGCGGCCCGTCCGCAAGGCACTGCAGCCCGCCCGGCCGGGCGCCAGCACCCGCCGCGACCGCAAACGGGCCCGCCGTGCGACGGACGGCATCCGCCTCTCCCCCCACCTCACCGTCTACATCCGCGACAGCGCGCATGAGACCTCTCCCCCGCCCCTGGGGCCGACAACTCTCCTGCTCCGCACCCCGTAAGGCCCCGCACCACCTCCGGAGCGGCCCAAGGCACTCCTGTCGTTGCGCAGGTCCTGGTGCAGTCGTGTGCGAGCGGCCGTGATGTCGAAGACGTCCTTGCCCAGATGCAGGGATGTGACGGGCAGCCCGGCCTCGAGGAGTCGGGTGTGTTCTTGCTCCAGAGCGACGGACTTGCCGCATCCCCGCTCCCCCAGAACCACGACCGGTTCTGTTCACGAGTTCCGACGGCAGATGTGCACGACTTCGGGAGGCGCCCCGCCCGGGCCGTGGTCGATGTTCACGAGAACGGGAGGCACCTCGTCGTCGCTCCCCCGACCGGGCAGAGGTGGGTGTCGGCCGGGCCACGCGCCGACTTCAGCGCGCCCCATAGGGTGGGAGATCCAGGTATCGCCGCCGGGACCCCGGCTCGCTGCCCAGTTGCGTTCTGGGTCAACGGCGAGGACGTGATCGAAGGGGCGGCCGACGAGGACAGCCGTGGGCCGTTCGCGGCTGACGTGCTGCCTGCTGGCCGGCCCCGGGCGTGAGTAGTTCCGGTACAGAAATTGCCAGTGAGAACGATCATGCCCTTGCGGCTCAGCTACCACCCTGCGAGTCGCTTTCGACCTACTCAAGAATCTTTCCCCGTGGCGTCGTTGACGCTGGCAAGATTCGACACCATGGCAAACTTCTTGATTAAGGATCTACGGGAAATCGCCAAGGGCTTCCCCGAGAACCTGGATGACTGGCCCCACATCCCGTGCCCCACGTGCACGCGAGGAGCCTTGCTCCCGGTCCCCGACTCGTTCGTGGCAGAGGAGTCGGTCACCAGTAGGTCCATGCACAACCATGATGCGTGGGAACCCGAGTGGATTCAGGGTGCCTTCCACTGCGTGCTCACGTGCAGGAAAGAGACCTGCGACCACGTGCGCGTCATCGGGGAGATGACCGTCGGCTGGACAGGCCGGGACGACGTCCAGTACGAGCAGTACCTGACGCCGACCATGTTCTTCCCGGCGCTGCCCCTGCTCGAAAGCCGCGGCCTCTGCCCCCCGGAGGTCGGGGAGCGAGTGGACGCCGCAGCCAAGATCCTTTGGCTCGACCCCAACGCTGCCGCGAACAGGATCCGGGCGGCGGTCGAGGCCCTGATGGACGACCGGGGAGTCATCCGTACGAAGCTCAATCGCGCGGGGAAAGCCGTCAGGCTTAGCCTCGACAACCGGATCGCAACTTTCAAGACAGCGCTGCCGCAGCACGCGGACGCCGCTGACCTGCTCCTGGCCGTCAAGTGGATCGGAAACGTGGGCAGCCACGAGGACGTTCTCCGCATCCCTGACGTTCCTGGAGGGAGTCGAGTTCTTGGACCACGCCCTGTCCTTGATCTACGACACAAACCGCGACGACATGAAGAAGAGGGCATCCGAAGTCACAGCCCGGCAAGGACGGCCCGGCACCTTCTCCATCAAGGTCCCGTTCTGAATCAGTGACCGAGTACAAGCACGAGGCGTGTGGGCTTCTGCCGTTCCTGTGCCGGCCGCCCGCGCTATACCTTCGCCGAGGGGTGGAACAGGACTGGGGGTGTGATCACGGGCGGATGTTCAACCGCCCATGATCAACTCCGGTGGCACTCCGGGCCTCGCGTGCGACGCACCCGTGCGATTCGTCAGCCTGCGAGTCAAGCCCCTGCCTGGCTGCGGACTCTTACCGTCGCCGAGTCCCTGGCCAAAGGGGAACGCCTCCAGCCGGCCGGGCGCTGTCGAAACTCGTGAACATTCCGACCAGGCCGAGGCGGCCAACCGCCTCCTGAACCGACGTTGAAGTGCTGTCCGTTCTCGTGAACAGAGCCACACGACGGCAGGCGTGTGCCGCATGTCGTCCAGGTGGGGCAGGCGGGTCCGGTGCGGCCTGCCTTCGAAACGTTCACGAACCTGCCTGCCGTCGGCGGCCACCGGCAGCAAGGACCGTCCAGGCGTATCGCACCATCTCATTCTCGCCCGGCGATTGAGGATGCCCGCACGTGTGGCTCCTTGCGGCTGCGTGTCCGGCCAGGTCTTGAGTCTTGCAATATTCCGCCGGGTGCCACAGTCAGATCAGTGTCGGTGGGCATCGCTCAGCCGTTCCTCAAAGGGGGCGTCACGGGTGGACGGCATACGGTGAAGTTCGTTTTGGCTGTCGTTGTTCTCCCGCGTGTTGTCCAGGAACCGAGAGAGGTGTGTCTGCTTCAGCTGCAGCACAGCTTCGCCCTCAGTCGTGTTCCCCTGAATGTCCATGCAGGTATCTACCTGATCGCCGAGCCGTCTGTCCGCCGTCCCTGCACATGCGTTGCTGTGGCCCGAGGAGCCCTGCTGCATCCCTGCAACAAGCAGGTCGCGGGCAAAAGTCCATACGGTCTGTTCTCTTGGCGGCTCTTCAGAGACCGCATGCACGGCGTATGGATCGCCGCAGTGGCTGGCGAGAGTCGCGGGGATGGCAATCCGGCAATTGTCTGCCAGGAGGATCAGTCTGGTTTCCCATGTAGTTGTTGCTTCCTGTGTTGTCTCGATGCGGCAGGCTCTACTCGTCAAGTCTGTGCTGCCATCGGCGGGGAGCAGTAGTTCCAGTGTCAGGGGAAGCAGGAGGGTCACCTGTTCCCGGCAGGTCCAGCTCAGACCGGTCCGCAGAAGTTCTGTCGTACGCGTGGCCATGACGAATTCCGGAGGGAGTGCGAGCATACGGTCATCCGGCCGGGGATACGTGCTGTCAGTCATTCTTCCCAGTGGCCGGTACTGGTGAGCGGGACAGCGTTCGCTGAACCCATGAACTCGGCCGGCTGCAGCGCCGGTTGTTTCCGGTGCCTGTCGCTCTTCCAACGAGGCACGCATGCCACGCCAATAGTTTTGCGCTGTCAGGAAGCCGTGCGGTCCAGGAGCCGGCCGCTCAAGGAGCCCGTACACGAGTTGTTCCCGCGCGGTCTGCGGCACAGCGTGGGATCGCGCCTGTGCTCCCGACCCGGACACGACGAGGAAGCAGTCCAGCCAGGGGCGCCTGTCGTTCCCGCTGTTGGTCCTCTGCCTGCCAAAGCTGCGACTGCTTTCTTGGCTGCCCCGGCCAGAGAGCCAGACGGCAGCCAGCCAGTCGCGCAACCCGGCATCAGCGTCAGTCTCCGACGGCCACCACTGATCGCGTCGTTGTGTCCGCTGCGCAGTGGCCGTGCCGAACAGATGACTCGTTGCCCAGGCGCTGCCTTGCCCCATCTGCGTGCTCATACCGCGTGCGCTGGGGTCGGATGCATACGGCCACAGAACGAGCCAGTACCCAAGGCCCCCCGGCAGGACTGCACTGGAAACCGCGGCAGCGACATGTTGTGCCGCATCGGGATCCCGTAGCCTCCAGACTTCATGGGGCACGTTGTGGCCATAGCCGTGCGGCCATCCTGCGCGCACCCGACGATTCCCGTCCGTGCGCCCGCATTGCCCCTTGTCGAGGTCTCCGGACGAAGTGCCGGAATGCCACATCTCCTCACGGATGAGGGCGGAGGCCAGCGCGATCTTCGCTCCCATGCCGTAGCGCCCGATCTGGCTATACCTGCCGTCCTGTTCAGCGAAAAAGAGTTGCTTGAGCAACGTCGTTTCCGTTGGCACCTCGGTAGCTTTTAGAGCTTCCTTCGAACAGCTCAAAAAGCTGTCAACAAACACGTGCGCAAGAATTCTTTCCGTCCGATCCCCAAAGCCCTCCGCCAGACGATTGACGTGATTCAGAATGTTCTCGTACGGGGTGGGATAAAATTCCAAAAGACGTTTTCCGACTGTGCCAGAATCGCTTTTAATATGCGTTTGATGGTATGACCCGCTGCCATATTGTGGCGCGTGCTGAGGCTCCTGTTCTTCCCTGGAGTGCTGCAACAGGGACTGTGTGCACTCCGTGACCTGCTCAGGCCGCGGGGCGGGCTGCGCTGGGGCGTCTGCGGCCGGGAGGTTGCGGCGGGTGAGGCGGGAGGCGAGCAGGTCACGGACAGCCGCAGGCGTGTGGCGGCGCACCGCCCGCACGCGCGGAGCTCCCAGGCTGGAGGCGTCCAGCAGGGCGTCGAAGGCGTCGTGGCTGCTGGCCACCGGGTTGGCATCCATGGCTCCTCCTGTCTGGGTGGTCATCGCGCTCCCCCTTCGCTGTGCTGCTCGCGGGCCTTGGTGCGTACGCGGGCGAGGCGGCCCTCCAGCGCCTTCACGCTCAGTCCCGCGAGCTCGGCGGCTTCCTCCTGGGTACAGCCCGCCCCGCGCCAGGCGACGGCCACGCGCAGTTCGGGGGCGGTCAGCAGCGGCAGGACGCGGTCGATCGTGTCGTGGACGACGGCGGTGTGGCAGGGATCCGCGGCACGCTGGTCGGGAAGGGCGACGACGGGATCGCCGTCGAGCCCGGTATAGGTCTGCGCGGCCCGGGCTGCGGCGTACTGCCTGCTCCAGGCCTCGTAGACCTTGCGGAAGGCGAAGACGCAGGCGCCCACGTAGTAGGTCGTCAGCGCCGCGCCTTTGGCGGGGTTCCATCTGCCGCCCGCCAGGGCGTTGTCGCGGAAGGCGTCCAGGCCGTCCAGGACCGAGTCGGCCACCACCTCGTAGCGGTCGTCCTGGCTCCACTGCGGGATGATCAGACGGGCGGGGACGGGGCATCCGACCCGGCGGGTCTGGCGGAAGATCTCCCCGGTGCCGGTCCAGTCGAGCAGGACGGGCCAGGCGTACTCCATCAGCCGGCCGGCGAACTTCTCGAACAGCGGGCCGACGAAGTCCTGCCCGCGCAGGATCTCCACCACCTCGGCGTCCCTGGCACGGCGGGCGGCACGCTCGGTTGCGCTCTCGTCGGGGACACCGGGCGCCAGCAGCCGTTCGAGCCGGGCGAGTTCACCGTCCAACAGGAGCAGTGCGGCTCCACCGGCCGGGGGCGAGTCGGGGTGCCGGGGAGTGCCCGCTGCCTCGTCAGACATGTGCACTCCTTTGCGCTGCGGCCGGCTCGTCGGTTGCCTGGTTTTGCCTCACACCCACCTCATAGGACCGCGCTGCACCTCTCCCCTCGCCTTCCACACGGACTTCTCTTGTGACATGGATCACGCGAGGGCATCGCGGGGCACACCGGCTACAGCATCAGCGACCAGACCGGCAGCGTCCGAGCCGCCGGCCCTCTTATTTTTCGCGGAGCTGATGTGCGCAACAACGACCGTGACCCTCTGCTCGACCAACGCGCCGCTCTCATCCTCCTGTTCGGCGCGCTGAGCGCGATCGGCGCCGGCGCGCTGACCGTCCTCAACGGCGGCGCTCTCGCTGGAGCCGGCCTCGCCGGGGGCGGAGCCTTCGCGGCCGCGGTGTACTTCTTCCACAAGATCATCCGCTGACGCACCGCCTACCCGGCCGCGCATGGGCGCCGGCCGGCATCCGGCATAGCGGATCCGCGTCTGGGCCGGCAGGGCTGCCGTGCGCGCCATGGCCCGGCTCGACCGCAGCCTCTTGGCCAGGGTGGCCAGCGAGCGGACCTTCCCGCTCTCGGGGTCCTGGCGCGGTGTGTACCGGAGTTGAGGGTTCTCCTCGCTGGCCGGGGCGGGCTCCGTCCGTCTCTCCGGCCGCCCCGGCAAAAGCGCCGGCGCACATGCCGACGGACAGGACGTCACCCCAGGGCGCGCCCCACGGCCGTGCGGTGCATCCCGCCCCCGGGGCGGGCCGTCACGGCCCGCCCCGGGGCATGGCCGACGGTCTATGAACCGAGCGGCTGGTGCAGATCCAGGTAGCAGCGCGTCCGTACGCCTGGTTGGCCCGGATCGCGCGTGACACGGTCTGCTGTCGCCGTAACCCACTGCGCAGCGAGAGCCTCCTGGAGGGCGAGCCTCGTGACAGTCCCGGGATCGACCTCGTCGCGACCGAATACGGGTTCACCGCAGTGCCCCCGATGGGCACCAGGTCGGTGCGCGTGGCGCCGACAGCCGTACCCGGGGGACGGGGTGGCCGTGTCCGCGGACGTGCTCCATCACCTCCCCCTCTGCAGCCGCGTCCCCGTGCCGCGCACAACGTCCGCGACGTCCCCTCGCCGCGATCGTGCTCGTCCTAGGCGGCTTCGCCCTCTACACGTGGCGGCACGCGCGAGGGGGGTCTACGTGGCGACCGAGCACGCCCGCTTCATCTTCGCCACCAGCGCGGCCACCATCACCGGCATCGTCTTGCTGATCGGCGCCATCGGGGCCCGTGACCTGCGGCGTCCCCGGGAGCGGGCGGCTCCCCGGCTGTCGCGGTTCGGCCGCTTCACCTTCGGCGTCTACATGTACCAGTGGCCCCTGCTGTTGGCGTCGGGATCCATCCGCTGCCCCGGCCGGTCCCGGCCTGATCGAACCGTTGCGTGCTCTGGCCGTCTCGCTGCTCAGCGACGACATGTCGGCCTACGCCCATGGCACGAGAGCGCGCCGATAACCGGGACCGCCGTCACCGTGCGCACCCGCGCCGGGGACAACCTCGCGATCTACCGGGCGTTCGACTACTGCCGGCCTGGCGACGTGCTGGTCGTCGACGGTGGCGGCGCTCTCGACCAGGCTCTGATGGGCGACATCATGACGAGTTACGCGGAACACCTCGGCCTGGCCGGTGTCGTGGTCGATGGTGCGATCCGTGACGTGTCCGCCATTCGGCGGCGGCGCTTCCCGGTCTATGCCGCGGCGTGACGCACCGTGGGCCACACAAGAACGGCCCAGGCGAGATCAACGTTCCGGTGTCGATCGGCGGCATGGTCGTCAGTCCTGGCGACATCGTCGTCGGCGACGACGACGGCCTGCTGGCCATACCGGTCGCCGACGCTCCCGGCGTGATCACGGGGGCCCAGGCGCAGCGGGGAAGGAAGCCAAGTTGCTCGCCGCCATCGCCGAGGCGGCTACGACCTTTCGTGGGTGATCCCGCACGAGGATCGCGCGATGAAAGGCTGACGACCCGAACATCCGCAAACCCGCCGGACCGCCGCCCGCCCACGCCGCCTTCCTGCGGCGTGGGACCAGCGAACGCCGCGCCGTCGGGCGCCCGGGCAGCTGCCCACGTAGGCGACGTGCGCGACGACCTCCTGCTGCCTCGTACGTGTCGCGGCTGTGTGTCCGCGGGCGAGCCCGCTCACCGGCACACCACCTTCTCGACGACGTCGGCAAACCGTCGGAGGCCTTCGAAGGAGAGATGCCTCGTCGGTGGCGAACGAGATGCGGACGTGTCCGGCTCCCGACGGCCCGAACTCACCTCCGGCCCGGACGAGGACACCCCCCTCTTGGAACCGGGCGGCGAGTTCCTCGGACGACAGGTTCGTGTCAATGCGCGGGAAGGCATAGAACGCCCCCTGCGGAGTGTCGACGGTGACGCCCCGCATGGCCGCGAACGCCTCGACGACGAGGTCGCGTCGGCGCTGGTAACCGGCGGTCTGTGCGTCGAGTGCGGCGGCCATCGTGTCGAGCGCGGCGAGTCCGGCGTCCTGGACGAAGGTGTTGAGAGCGCCGTTGAGCGTGCGGTGCACGAGGTTGATCTCGTCGGCGGGTCCGGCCGTCACGGCATATCCGAGTCGCCACCCGGTCATGGCGTAGCCCTTCGAGAACGTGCCGACGACGATCACCTGCTTCTGCACGGCGTGGAGCGCGAGCGCCGAGCGGAAGGGGCGGTCGACGAACACGATGTCGCAGTACGCCTCGTCCGAGAGCATATACAGGTCGGGGTTCGCCAAAAGCAGCTGCCCGAGTCCGTCGAGCTCTTCGTCGCAGAGGACGAGGCCGGTCGGGTTCGCCGGGTTGCACGTGATGGCCATCCCTGCACCCGGCGCGAGTTCCGCAAGTGCTTCGAGGTCGAGGCGGCCGTCGGGACGCGGGGGGACCCAGACGGTCTCGGCGCCGACCATGGCGATGTGGTCGGCGTAGAGCGAGTAGGTCGGCTCCGGGACGAGGACGCGATCGCCGGGCTGCACGAGGGCGAGGACGGTGGCGGCGACGGCGGCGCTGGCACCATGGGTCAGCACAACGTCGCGGGCCGGCGTGACCCTGCCGGTCGTGGACTCGAGGTGGTCCGCAAGGCGCGAGCGGAGGTTCGGCGCGCCGGTGAGGGGCGCGTAGCGGGTCCGGCCTGCGTGGAGCGCGGCGACCGCAGCGTCGACAACGTGCCGCGGGGTGCCGTCGTCCGGTTCCCCCATCGCGAGGGAGATCGCGCCGTCGACGGTGGCACCGAGTCCGGCGGGGCGTCGTGAGGCGGCAGTGATCCGGCCCGGCAGAGCCAGGGTCCGCGTGGTGTCCGGGATAGGCATCGTGAGGCTTTCCTGTTCGTCGTGCTGGATGGTGGTGATCGAGGTGGTGGTGCCGCTCGGGCGGTGGCGTCTGTGGACCCGGGCATGGGCAGGCGATACCGGGTCGGGCCGGGGTGAGTTCTCGTCCGAACGGCGGCGTGCGAACTCCCGCGCGGCCGGCCCGGAGCTGGCTCGGCTGCCTTCGTCACCCCCGAGGGGATCGACGGCGTCGCGCGCCGCTGTTGCCGGGGCGGTGGGCAGGAGGTTTCTTTCGTGGTGGGTGGTGCGGAGCGATCACCCGAGGAGAACCGAGACCGCCATGAGGACGGGAATGGAGACGACAGTGGTCACGAGGGCGATGTCGCGGGCGATGCTCTCGCCGCGCACGTACCAGTTGGCGTAGGTCATGACGTTCTGCGCGGTGGGCTCGCCTCATCACACATGGCGGCGACGCCCCGGTGTACACGAAAGCCCGTCCAATGGACTAACCAGGTCGGGAAGAGCCGGCCTCCGGAGCGCAGTTGGTGAATCTGCGGCCCGCCAGATGGCCGCGCTGCGCGTCTTCGTCAGCATCGCCGAAGAGCTGGCTGCTCCACCGGCAGAAGGACTCGCCGCGCATGTACGCACTGCGGGCTTCACCTGCGTGGACACCCGTTGGTGCCTGTACCTGACCGAAGACAGATCGAGTCAGTGGCATACGGGCTCTATCTGCACACACAGGAGGCGTCCTCTGCCGAAGTCAACAGCTTCGCCCGCGACTACGGCGTGACTTACCGGCCCACTCCAGTGGCAAGCACACCGGTAGTCACCCGTGCGCTGTGGGGTCGGCTCAACCCATGCGCGAGAATTGATCAGGCCAGTGCCAGAGACCGAGGTTCGGGATAGCACGGCCGAAGCTCTGAGCTTGTCCTACCCCGTTTTCCTACGTGTGCCCGTGCTGTGCCGACGGTGACGGTGACAGTGATGCGGCGGGGTGATCCTCGATCCAGGACAGGCCTCCGATGTCGAGGCGGTGGCGGGTGCGGGTGACGGCGACGTAGGCGAGGCGGGCTTCGCCGTCGTCGATCGGGCCGGGCACCGCGCGGCCGGTGTCGTCCAGCTGGTCACTGTCTTTGGGCGGGGTGAAATCGTCGGCGATTCTCACGCGAGGCCATTCGCGGCCCTTGGCCTTGTGGGCGGTGGAGACGGTGACCTCGGCCTGTTGCTCGGGGATGAGTTGAGCAACGGCGGACAGGATGGCGTCGGTGCCGTGGGTGTCGACGAGGTCGACGAGTGGCTGCAGGTCACGGCCGGCCGGGTCGTGGGCGGCGTAGTCCTGCAGGTCGCCCCAGGAGGGGAACAGGACCAGTTCGGGGTGGGTGGTGCGGCGGCCTTCCTTCAGGTCGTGCGCGGCCAGGGCCAGGGCGCGCAAGTTGTCTCCTCCCCCGACCAGGGCCACGCGGTGTCCGGTGGTCAGCAGGTGCATGACCTGGGCCATGGCGCCGACGTTGGTGCGGCACAGCACCGCGTCGGGCCGGGTGACGGGGCCGAGTTCGGTGGGCACGCTCTCGGTGCCGGTGAGGCGGATCGGGGCGTCGGCGATGGCCAGCCACCGGTTGGCCTCGTCGGCGAGGTGGGGGCCGAAGCGGAAGGACTGAGACAAAGCGAGCTGGGTGCCGTCGAAGCCGGTCATGACGTCTTTGGCGCCGCGCCAGTCGTAGATGGCCTGGGCGGAGTCGCCGACCATGACCAGCTGGGCGTGGTCGCGCTGGTCGAGAAAGATCTGTTCGACGACGGGGTTGGTGTCCTGGGCCTCGTCGAGCAGGAGGAAGTCGGTGTCGATCTTCGGCTGGCTGAGGGCCCAGATCTTCAGGTAGTGGTCGTGGTCGAAGCGCACGACGCCGTCGTCCGGGTGTTGCAGGTCGGTCCACGCCTTGCGGGCGAACGGCACGACGTGGGAGGCGAGTTGGGCGTGCAGGTCACGCTCTTCCAGGCCGCGCAGGCGCGGGACGTGGTGGCGGGTGATCGCCGGGTCGGCAGTGTGGCAGAAGCGGGCCACGGTGCGCAGAGTGGCGTTGGACAGGGTCCTTTGGGACAGGTCGCGTTCGCCGATGCGGACGGCTTTGGTGATGCCGAGGGATTGCCCGGTCTGCCAGGCCGGGCGGCGGGGCGCGTTGAGGCGTTGGGTGTAGCGGTGGCCGACGGCGGCGTAGGCCAGGGCGTGGGCGGTCTTGCAGATGACGTTGCGGGGGAAGCGGGTGGTGGCGTCCTGGGCGATGGCCCGGTTGAAGGCGAGGTAGCGGCCACGGCGCTTGGTGGCCTGGGCGAGCAGGGCCAGCGTGGTGGTCTTCCCGGTGCCGGCGCCTGCCTGCAGGGCGAGGTGGTTTCCGGCGTGGAAGGCGTCGGCTGCTGCCGCCTGTTCGTCGGTCGGTTTCATGGCGTGGGCCTTTCGGGAAGCCGGGTGAGCGCGTGCCCGACGGCGGACAGCAGGTAGGCGGGGGTGGTGTGGGCCAGCAGCTGGCCTACCGCCCGGTCGAGGCGGTCGGTCTCCTGGTCGGCGTGCTCGGCCAGGGCCCGGTGCAGGGCCAGTTCCACGAAGCGCTCCGGGGCCTGCTGCGCACGGCGGGCGGCGGCCTTGAGGACAGCGTGCGTGGTCGGCGGGAAGGCGACATTGAGCAGCACCTTGTGGTCTGCGTCCGGGTAGTGCGTGGTGATCACGTCGATCGGCAGCCGTCCGCCCATCTGGCGGCGCAGCCGTTTGAGGGCCTTGCCCGGGGTCCGGGCGCCCACGACAGCCATGAGATGGGTGGCGTCGTGGTTGGCCGCGAGCGGCATCGTGCGGGTGGCCCGGTGGAGTTCGGCCGGGGTGAGGGGCCGGGTCAGGGTGATGTCCAGGGCGTGGTGCGGCATCGTCACGCCTTCCCGCGACGGCGTGGCGTGGGGTGCGGCAGACGGGTGTGGATGTGTGCCGTGTGCAGGAGGGGGTCGAAGACCTGCCATCCGGCCAAGGCGAGATCGGCGGCGCCCGGAGTGGCGGCATGGCCGGTACAGCGCTGGGTGCGCCAGCGCAACTGCTCGGCGTAGGGCAGGCGGCTGAGGTCGTAGACGGCCATCAGAGCGGCGGGCAGAGCGAGTTGGCCGCGTTGCGGGCTCGCGGGCAGCAGCGTCCACACGCCGTGAGGGGTGTTGGGGGCGAGCACGGGATGCGGACAGCGGCGGCGCTGACGGGTCTGGGCCACACACCGGAGTTCCTCAATGGCGGTCTCGGCAAGGTAGCGGCCCAGCAGCAGTTGCACGACCGCGCGAGCGGGGCGGCCGGTGTCGGTGGGCGGCTCACAGGCGGCGGCCGGGGCGGGGGTGAAGACGCCGGTGTCGATGAGGCGGCGGGTGCGGACGGCGAGTTGGCGGCGTACCCCTTCGAGGTGTCGGCCGACCGGGGCGGCGGGAGTGCGCTCCGGGCAGAGCACGGTGTGCGGGATGCGGCACCAAGCACTGCCGTCACCGTGCGGGTGGGCGATACCGCAGCTCAGGTGCCAGCGACAGGACGCCGGGACCTGGGTGACGGCCAGTTCCGCCGGGTGCAGGGCGATGGGCCGCTGGTTAGCGCGCGGGTAGAAGTCGATGCGGTTGCCGCACCCGCGGCAGCGGCCGCTCTGCCCGGTGCGCAGCAGGCGGCTGGGGTTGGCGGCGGCCACCCGCAGTGGGCGGCGGGGGTACGTGGTGCAGGGGCTGCCGTCCCAGTGGCAGCCGGTGGAGAGGGTGTTGGAGTGCATAGCGGGGACCGTGCCAGGCGACATGCCGCGATGACGGGGACCGGCCGGGTGGTGTCCCACGGACAGCCCAGCGGCCTCGAACGCACGTCCGCTCAGGCGGGCGTGCGTTCTACGCCTGCTCGCCGGTTCGGGTGATTTGTGCGGCGCGCCAGGCCGGGTGCGACCGGGTCAGGAGTCCGTGGATCCGGGCGGAGTGTGGTCGTTGCAGAGCGGGCCCAGCAGGTGCTCGATGGGGACGTCGAAGGCGTGGGCGAGGGCGTGCCAGGTGGTGACGCTGCCGGTGGTGCGGCCGTGTTCGAGGTCGATGAGGGTGCGCCGGGCCAGACCGCTGCGGCGGGCGAGTTCGTCGAAGGTCCATCCGCGTCCGTTCCTCAGCCGTGCGAGCGTCAGGCGCAGCGCGGTGAGGTCGGGGTCGGGCGGCAAGATCGTCACCCCACCATCCGACGGTGCAGGACCCTGCCCCGTCAGTGCAGACATCTGCACTATTTGCTAGGGAAGGGGTGACATCGAGCGGTGCAGGATCAGCGCCGCAGGGTGCCTGGCTCCCGTTTCCAGATCTCTGGGACCCCGGGGGCTCAGCGGTATGGACCAGATCGGAGGACGACGAGCCGGATGAGGCTCTCCACGCATGACACGGTGCAGCGCATCTGGACCGTACGGCTGGACTCGCAGCCGGGTGGACCGCTGTTGAGCTGCCCTCACTGCACGCTGCCCGGCTACCGGGTGCAGGCCTCCTCCGCGCGCTCGGCCGCGCTGACCCATCTGGCCCGCCATGCCCAACGCGACGCACTGCCGGGGCATTTGCGGACCTGCCAGTGCCGGGCGCGGGGCTGCTCCTGGCATCCGCGCCGCCGCGGCTGCGCCGGCCCGGTGCTGCTGGCGCTGACCTGTGACCGCAGCGGGCGCATGTGGCGTCTTGCGGATGCCTGTGCCGCCTGCGCGGCCGCCACCCGTTACACCGCCGTCGTGCCCGACACACTGCCCGGTCCGGCGCCCGCACAGGCGGCGAGCCGGACAGCCCGGCGCAGCCATCGCCCGCACGGGCCGGGCGAGCGGCTGCGCGTGAGGGAAACGCTCACCTACCTTGCGGTGGCCCTGCCTCGCTATTCCTCCCCCGCTGCCCGCCTGCTGGCCCTGCAGTGCGCGCTGCGCGCTGACCATCAGGGGCATGTCCGGCTCGCCCACGGCTTTCTGCGCGGCATGCGGCTGCGGGGTCGTACCGAACTGTGGAGCGAACTCGAACACGCCGGATGGCTGGCCTGCCCTGCTCCGCGGAACTCCCCCTTGCAGGCCCGCCTGCTCGATGCGGCTATGCAGAGCCAAACGTCCGGCCGCAGCGCCCGCGCTCGCGCGGCCCACTGGGCACTGCGCCCCACTCCCTTGGCCACGCCGCGCGGAATGGCTCCCTCGGTGCAGCTCACCGCGCTCACCCTCGCGGCCCACACCTGTGACGGCACCGGGGGCGCGGAACTCGACGTACTCACCCGCCTGTGCAGCCAGTCCCCGCAGCAGCTGGAGGATCTCCTCGACCAACTGGTCCGCTCCCGCCTCCTGGCCGACTGGCGGCACATCAGCGACGAAGAGATCTCCTGGCGCCTGTCACCTCAGATCGGGAGTGGGCCGAGGGCCGGTTCAACAGCGCCGGCACGACTGCCCGCTAACGGGTGGTGCACCCCGTATCTGCTGACTGCCTTGCCTTCACACTCAGCAGGAACAACTGATTCCACCCGTGCGTACTATCTCTAAACTCCTGCAGGCTGCCGCAGCGGCGTCCCACAGGCCATCCGGTCACCACAGACGGGATACCTCCCCCCATCGACTGGCGCATACGGTTCCTGCATATCCACCGCCGTGCTCACGCACTGCAGAAAGGCCCATCTCATGCCTCAAAGCCAGGCCAGCGGTACAGAATTGACGTCGCAGTACGTCACGCAGATCACGGGTGATCTGGAGCGCAACGCCAAGGAGCAGGAACGCATCGGAGCGGAAGCCGAAGCCCTGCAGGAGCAGCTGCGTGCTCTGCAGCATGACCACACCGTCTTGGTGAGTATGCAGCAGGCGCTCGGCAACGCGGGTCCCGCCGCCGAGGCGGACACCAAGGCCACTGCGTCCGTGCCCCGCCAAGCTGCCGCCGAGCCCAAGCGCAGCAGGCCGAAGAAGACAGCCGCCGCGGGTGCGGGCAAGGCGACGCCCAAGAAGCCCGCCGCCACGGCCGCCTCCGCACAGACATCCAAGGCAGCCGGCAAACCGTCCCTCGTCGAGCTGGTCCGTAACCACCTGGAACAGCAGAACGAGCCGCGGTCGGCTGCCGAGATTTCCTCTGCACTCACCCAGGACCACCCTGACCGCGCCATCAAGACGACCGTGGTGCGGACCACGGTCGAAGGGCTGGTCGCCAAGGGCCACGTCCACCGCACCAAGCAGGGCTCATCCGTCTTCTACACCGCCGCAGCCGCCCCGCAGTCCGCTGAGGCCGTGCCGCAGCCGGAGACAGCCGCCAGCTGAGCAGGCGCGGGAGCACCCACGGCACGACCACTGGGCCCGGTTCGGGTTCCCGCCGGGCCGCAGCGTGCAGGGGCCAGGAGGCGGTCCGACTGGCTAACGGCCCGGCCGGGACGTGCTGCCCGCGGTGGTGGCGTCGGTACGGGCCACCGCGGCGGAGTTGTCGGGCTGACGTGCGGTGCGATCGGCGAGTGGGACGGCACGCCGGCCGCATTCCCTCCCCGTTCGAGTACTCTCACCAGTCCTGCTTGACGGCCGTCACCGGTACGCCTGGTCCAGCGGCTGGAAGAACGCGTTCGGCCGTCGTTCCGGTCCAACACCGCAAGACGCAGCTGAGGTGAGGGCCGAGCAGGATCGTCTCATCGGATCACGTGGAACCGGTCGACCAAGAACCCCAGTTCCCCTCCCGAGAAAGGACCGGAACACACCCTGACAGCAACGGTCCTCCCGGCACACAGCAGACCACCGCATCCGTCCTTGGCGCTCACTCACACTCACCGGAAGTCACTCCTGCTCGGTACACCGGCAGCAGTTCCAAACCCCTCTCGTCGGCCTCCGGCACGTAGCAGGTATGCGGCCGGTGGCCGGATGGAAAGACCACCGCAGCGCCCGGCGCCGCGTTCAAAGTCTTGAGGACGCTCGGGAACTCGCCCCCGCAGAGGGTGCGCGGCACATGCGGCCGCGGATATCGCATCGATTGGGGAACAGAGGGGCTACTGGCGTTGAGGTGTGCGTCGGCGCGCCGGCGGGAGACCTTCACACGCACGCGCGGGGCCGGCCAGGAGATCGAGGACGTCGATTTTGTAGTGCGCGGCCACGCGGTCGCAGTCGTTCAGGGGCCATGCCGCGCTTCCGGACTGGCGACGGCTGACCTGTGCCTGGCTCACACCCAGCGCTACCGCGAGGTCGGCTTGCGACTCGCCCGTCAATTGCATGAGCGCGGCAATCGCCGCCCGCACCCGGTCCCCCAACGACAGCACCATGGGATTCAACC
Source organism: Streptomyces sp. SL06 (assembly GCF_058244745.1). Taxonomy (NCBI): domain Bacteria; kingdom Bacillati; phylum Actinomycetota; class Actinomycetes; order Kitasatosporales; family Streptomycetaceae; genus Streptomyces; species Streptomyces sp. SL06. The sequence goes on from NZ_JBSYOT010000001.1 coordinate 21,076, forward strand.
TACCGCTCCGCCTGCGGGACTTGACGCTTATGGACTGCGCGGGGAGCTGCGTGCGCGTGTGATCAGCGCGGCCGCCAGGTGCGCACCTCGAGGTGGGTGATCTGGGCGTCCGGGCGGATGCGGCCGGTTTCCACCAGCCATTGGTGCACGGCCGCGGTGACGTCGCCGCCTGCGGCATCGACGCGGCGGGCGAAGCCGACGGCGTCGTGGCCGCCGGTGGCGGAGGAGCCGTAGGAGCGTTCTTCGGTGTGGTCGGCGCGCTGGATGACGTTGCGGCGGATGCCGGGTGAGTCGGTGCGGCTGCCGGAGGGGTGCAGGTAGCCGGTCTTGGCGAGGCGGACGGTGAAGGCCAGGCGCAGCCTGCGGCGGGCGGCTTCGGCGATCAGGGGGCGCAGGCGGGAGGAGCCGGAGGCGATCGCCTGGGCGCCGACGCGGCCGGTGCCGGAGCCGACGGGGGTGATGAGGACGGCTTTGCCGCGCACGCGGGCTTGTGCGCCGGAGGCGGTGGTGCGGCGGGTGGTGTGCCGGCTTGCGAGGGCGGCCAGTTCGGTCGGGTCGGTGATACCGCCGCTCTGGACGGCGGCCAGGACGTGTTGGAGGGCGGGGACGAAGGCGGCGCCTTTGTTCTTTGTGTAGAACTGGGAGACGAGGGAGGGGTCGCGGTTGATGATGCGGGCGATGTCGCGCTTGGTGTAGCCGGCTGCCTGGAGTTGGTCGGCCAGTTGGGCTGCTTCGTTCCGCTCGCCCTGGTCGCCGGGGCTGGTGCGGCGGTTGCGGGGTGGCATCAGGCTTCCCTGGCAGGCTGGGTGAGGGCGGTGCGTCCGGTATCGCGCAGCGCGAGGAGTTCTTCCTCGGTGGTGGGTGCGGGGATGGGGCCGGTGAGGTGGCCGCGCAGGAGGTAGTCGCCGGGCTGGTTGTGGTGGGGCCAGTTCTGCGGCTGGGTGAGGTAGAGGGCGTCGGTGCGGAAGGCGACGACGCTTCCGGGTTCGGTGTGCAGGGCTCCGGCGTAGGTGTCCTCGTCGCGGTGGCGCTGGGTGAGCAGGGCGGCGCGGGCGCCGGACCAGATGGTAGCGGCCCATTCGGGGTGGGCGTGGGGGTCGCGGCTGAAGCCTCGGGGCCGCTGCCAGGTGATCAGTTCGTCGTCGAAGCCGATGATTTCGGCATCCGGTGGCACATCGCGCTCCAGGGTGCGGGGGGTGGTGCCGGTGACCATGCGGGGGCGCTGGGCGAAGGAACCGATGCCGTACAGGAGGATGGCGCGCACGGCGCGGGAGGCGAGGTGGGCGGCCCTGGCTTGTTGGGCGTCGCCCTGGAAGTGGGCCTGGGTGCAGAGGTTGGTCCAGGTGTCTTTGAGTTTCTTGGCCCAGTCGTCGAGGGGTTTTCCGCTGTCCCACAGGATGCCGTCGAGGATTTCGATCTTCCATGGGTTGACGGGGTTGGTCAGGGCGGTGTGGACCTCGGGGCCGCCGGCCCAGGTGGTGAAGGTGGTGCCGGGGTTGGCCGGGTAGTGCCAGGCGCGCTCGCCCGGGGCGGGCGCCGGGAGGAGGCCGACGTGGTTCCAGGTGTCGGGGACCGTCACGCGGACCTGCCAGTGCCCGCAGCCGTAGAGGGCCTGCTGCTGTTCCTTCTGCGGCCAGGAGGCGAAGGTGGCGGCGGTGACGCGGCGGGGGGTGCCGACCGGGGACTTCCAGGTGTGTTTGGCGTAGGCGAAGGTGCGGTCGTACTCGACGAGTTGGGGCAGTTGTTCGGGCACCCGCGGAGGGGTGAGCAGTTCGTTGCGGCCCTGCCCGGCGGTGGCGTGGAGCAGGCCGCGCAGTTCTTCGGACAGGACCGGGAAGCCCTCGGCGTGGTGGCCGCGTTGCGGGATGGTGCGGGTCCACAGGTCGCGGCCGGTCTGGGAGGGGGAGCCCATGAGGACCGCGTCGTTCCAGTGGTGGCGCAGTGCCTGCCACAGCAGGACGAAAGCGTCGCGGATGGTGGCCGGGGCGTCGCCGTCGAGGTCGAACCATTCGCCCACCGAGCGGATCTCGACATGCTGGTCGCCGTTCTCGCGCTGGTAGCGGCCGACGGGGTTGCGGACGTGGACGAAGTGTCCGGCCATCCGGTCCTTGCCGCGGCCGGTGTCGGTGCGCCAGCCCGGGGTGGGGGCGTTGAGCCAGGCGGCGACGGCGTCGCGCAGGTAGGGGTAGCGGTCGGCGCCTGCGTGCCAGGGGTCGCCGGCGGTGATGTAGATCCGTTCCACGCCCTCGGGGACCGCATGGAAGACAGCGGTGAGGAGGTCGTGGGCCGACCGGTTGCCGAGGTCCAGGCGGTGGGTCTGGCTGCGGTGGACCAGGACGCCGGTGGTGGTGTCGAGGAAGACGGTGGAGCGGGCCTGCTGGGTGAAGTTCGGGCGTTGCGAGGCGAGGGCTCGGGTGTGCGTGAACCAGGCGTCGCCGGTGTTTCCCTGGGGGATGGAGGGCAGGGTCCGGGGTGCCTGCGTGGGCGTCGCGGGTGTGGCCCCGGCCGGGCCCGGGGCGGGTGAGGGAACGGCCGGCCCGGGGGCGGCGGCTTCCGGGTGGGTGTCCGGTGCGGACTCGGCCGTGCCGGTGGTGGGCGGCCCGGTCGTCTCTGGGGGTGCGGGCTGCGGCGGGGCCTCGCCTGCGGTCAGGCTGTGGGGGGCCAGGCCGGGGGCCAGGGCGACGATGTCCGCCACGCTCAGTCCGGCGGCCGGGGCGATCCGTTCTGCCTTCGCCTTCTCGTGGCGGGCCAGTTGGGTGATGCGCTGGTCGCGGTCGGCCTCGAGCTTCGCCAGCGCGGCACGGGCCTTCTTGATGTCGTCCCGCACGCCGCGCAGTTCGGTGAGAGCGGTGTTGTAGCTCTGTGCGTCCATCGGGGTTCCTTCTGCGGGCGGTTCAGTTGGCGGAGTTCGTGGGGACGTAGGCGATGGCTCCGCCGGAGTGGGAGGGGAGCCGGGTGCCCAGCAGCAGTTCGGCGAGGTGCCGGTCTTGGTCCGTGCGGGAGGTCAGGGTGATCTGGGGGGTGATCAGGTCGGTGACGTAGCCGGCCAGGCGGGCGTCGGGGAAGGCGTGGCGACCCTCGGTGTTCTTCTCCCATCGCTGAAGGCCGGTCAGTACGGCCACCACGTAGCCGGACAGGGTCACGGGCAGGACTCCCCCGGTGGCGACGCTGGCCGCGTCGCATCGCCACCAGCCGCGCAGTGCCTTGAGGAGTTCGTCGGGCGCGAGCGAGGCGGCGAAACCGATCCAGTGGCGGTCCGGCTCGTCGACTCGCTGGGCGGTGTCTACCCGCAGGACGGCGATCTCTTCGGCGTCGAGCCCCTCCAGCGCTGCGTGCCGGCGCCCGCCGAGGGCCTGCACGCTGTCGAGGGGGATCATGACGCGCACGCCGCGGCGGGAGGTGTCGGGGAGGAGTCCGGCGTGCACCAGGCGCCTGAACGTGGTGACGGCGCAGCCGAGTTCTCCGGCTGCCTGGCCGGTTGTCAGCAGCACCGTCGCGCCCCCTTCGTACATGCGAACTCTGATATCTGATTTGGCATTGATTCTAGGGTATGTCGGTGGGCACGTCAAAGAGCGCCGCCGGTTCGGCCCTGCGGGGCCGGACCGGGGCATCGGGGGCGGGGTGATCACAGGATGGCGAGCCGGGCCTCGTCCGCGGCGGGGCCGGTGGCATCGATCTTCAGCAGCCGTGCTTCGATGGCTGTCTTGCTGCGGCCGAACTCCTCGGAGAGCTCGGCGCTCGTGGCGCCTTCGGCGCAGCGCTGGGACAGCTGCTGGTCGTCTTCGTCGGTCCAGCGGGCGTGCGAGTTGCGGTGGATGAGTCGGCGCTCCTTGAGGATCGGTGAGGTGGTGGGGGCCGGCTCCTGGTGGGGGACGGCGCTGCGCTGCTGGTAGGGGGCGCAGACCAGTTGCTGGCGTTTGAGTTCGTCGAAGACCTCGCCGCGGCGGCGGCCGAACTCGACGGACAGGACGCCGAAGTCGCGTTCCTGGCGGAAGCGGGCGGCAAGCCGGGCGCTGTCCTCGGGTGTCCATGGGGCACCGGTGCGCGGTGAGGGGACGGAGGCGGTGTGCGCGCTCAGGGCGCGGGAGGCGGCGTCCAGGAGGCGTGCCAGGTGCTGGAGGTCGTTGTCGCTCACCGCGCCGCAGAGTTCCGCGCGGACCTCGCCCTGGTCGCCGCTGACGGTGACTTCCACGGCGAGCTGTCCGTTGTCGCAGCGGACGCCGGTCAGGACGTAGCGGCTGTTGTTGTCCGTGAACGCGGTTTCCAGACAGGGAGTCTGCTCGCGCGTGTCGGGAAGGTCCTGGTGCGCGAGGGCCGCCCCGCGGGGGGCTGCGAGCAGGGTGTGGACGTGCCAGGAGGCCGGGAAGCGTCCGCCGGTGTCGAGTTGGTAGGTGACGGGGCCCGTTTCGAGGTCGACGACGCCGTACAGGACTGTGAGGGTCTGTCCGGCGAACGGGCTGCTCGTTTCGGGGGTGCCGGGCACGGGGTGATAGGTGAGCTGTCCGAGCCCTGGCTCTTCGGCGGGGTTGAGCAGGGGGACGTCGGCGTCGCCGTGCCAGCGGCCGTTGTTGTCCCGGAAGGCGTAGATGAGAAGGGCCATGAGGAGTTCCTGGAAGGGCGGTGGTGGTCGGGGGCAGGGGCGGTCAGTAGTGGAAGTGGACGTGGTGGAGGTCGGTGAGGGTCACGGCGGCCTGCTGCTGGTCGGGGGGCAGGGCGCGGAAGAAATAGGCTTCGCCGATGCCGTCGGCGAGGATGCGGCGCAGGTCCGCCTCGTCGGCGTCGCGGTGGCGGGCCTTGAAGAGGCGCCAGGCGTGCAGGGTGGGCAGGTCCTCGGTCAGGCGGTACAGGCGGGGGTCGTGGAACTCGCCGCTGGCGGTGGTGAAGCTGAAGCGGGCGTGGAGTTGGACGGTGACGCAGCCGTCGTGCTCGACGATCTGCTGGTGGGCCCGGCGGCGTACCTCGGGCTGCCAGGTGCGGTAGATCTCGTGCTCGATCAGGGTGGCGTGGGCGGGGGTGAGGTCGCTGGTGTCGCCGTCGGCCCAGCGGGTGAGGGCCTGTGGGTAGGCGAACAGGCTGGGGGCCAGGAGTGGGGCCGCTTGCGTCTGCAGGAGGTGGCGCAGGCGGGCGGCGGGGCGGGCCGGCGGGCGGCGGGTCCAGTGCCGCTCGTCGGCGAGGTCGAGTGCATGGGCGACCGCGGTGTTCGTCGGGGGCACGGCGGTGGGGGTCTCCTGGGAGGTGGGTCCGCGTTGCCGGCGGGGTTCCTGTGTCGTTGTCCTGGCGGGAGACGGGTGTACGCGGGTGGGAAGGGGCGAGGGGTGGAGGACGCAGCGCCGAGGCCGGTGGGGCTGGAGCCGGTGCCGGGCGAGTCGACGGGGTCGTTCGTCCGGCGGCTGGCGCAGGTCAACGCGGCGGCGGTGGCCGACGTGCTGGGCGAGGCGGGGGGACGGGCGCGGCCGCAGGAGCTGGATCCGTGCGTGCAGGAGGTGTTCTTGCACGAGCAGGCGGTGGACCGGCTGGCTGTCATGGCGTGGCAGACGCCGCAGGATCTGCGCCGGGCGCTGCCCACGCTGGCGTGGTCGACAGGCTGCAGCACGCGGCAGTTGGTACGGGTCGCTGCGTGGGACGGGCCGTGGACGGTGCTGGAGCCGTGTGCGTTGTGCCTGGCACGCCGCGACGATGTGGTGGCGCCCGTGTGGCTGGCCAGCGGCGAGCGCTGGCAGGTGTGTGTGCGCCACGGGCGCTGGCTGCGTGATGCCTCCGGCGGCGGCCCGGCGCAGGTTTCTCTGGCCGGGCTGGAGCCGGTGGTGCGGGCGCACCGGCGGTGGGTGCGCCTGCGGCAGGGGGTGGGCCCCTACGCGCGGGCGCTGCTGGCCGACGCCATGCAGGTGAGCGCCTGCTGGTGGCAGAGCCGCCGGATGGGGGCGGAAACCGTGTGGGCGCAGCGCGAGGACATCCTCGGGCAGGGGCGTCAGCTGTGGTCGGTCCCGCTGGTGGTCTACCCGGAGGCCGTCGTCGTCGCCGAGGCGATGGCCGTGTACGAGCGGCAGCGGCGGTGGGGCCGGGACTTCGGCAACGGCGCGCCGGGCTGGGTGTCGCGGCACTGGATTTCCTTCGTCGGTGAGCGGCTGGGCATGCCGGAGGAGATGCAGCAGGGCGGCTACCGGATGCTGCGCGAGTGGACGCTGCTGCACCGCGTCAGCGCGCCGGTGGTGGCCCGGCTCGCGCAGCAGCCCCCGCCGCCCGACTACCTCTCGCAGCAGCTGCCTGCCCTGCCGCCGCACCGTGCGCTGCCCGCGCAGGGAACCCTGGAGGACGCCTCGTGTCTGCAGTGGAGGCTGGGGCAGGCGGTGACCGCTGTGGAGTGAGCGGCCAGGCGGCCGCGGCCGGGGTCCGCTCGGGCGCGGGGGCGCGGGGCGGACGAGGGTCACCATGACGGGCAGGTGTCCTTCAGCAGCTGGGCGGCGTTGATGCCTTCGGCGCAGCGGTCCGTCAGCCACTGCACGGGGTGGGCGGCGACAGGCCTCACATGGCCGGGGGCGATGCCGATCGTGAAACCGCTGTTGGGCTGTTCGGTGATCTCGCTGAGGTGCGGGGTGTGGGTGGCGTACAGGACGTGGTCGCCGGCGACGGCGAGCGGGAAGTAGCCGTCCCGGGCGGTGAGAGCCAGCTTGCGGTGCAGGTTGGCGCGGGCGTTGGCGACGACGGCGGCGCGCAGGTCGGGGCGCCAGGTGGGCAGATCGGGGGTGGTCCAGGAGGCCGGGGCCAGCTGGTCGGGCTGGGTGGGGGGCTGGGCCAGTGCGGTGAAGGCGTCTTCGGCGGTGGCGTGGAGGGCGTGCAGCAGGGCCCGCTGGCCGGCATCGGCGTGCGGCAGGTCGCGCAGGGCCGCCAGGAGGTCGGGGGTGTCCATGTGCTCGGTGATGCCCAGGCGTTCGAGGGCGGCGAGCCGGGCCAGCCGGATGCGCTTGTACCAGGGGTCGAGGTAGGGGACGGCCGGAGCGGGGCGCAGCCAGCCTTCCAGGGGACGGAACTGCACTTTGCGGTCGTCGGCGTAGGCGAGCGCGGCGGTGGTGTGCCAGGCCGGGCCTTTGCCGGCGAAGGGCGGGGGCAGCAGCCGGTGGTGAGGCGCGGCGGAGAGGTCGACGAGCCAGCTGCCGGGCATTTTACGGTCGAACGCGGGATAACTCATCTGTTCTGCAGGCCCGTTGGCGACGCGGATCGAGTTGCTGCCAGCCAGGTGCAGCAGGTTCACGGCCAGGCACACCACGTACCCGCGTTCGGCTTCCTGTTCGGTGGGCGGCCGCCACCAGTGGATGTCGCTGTCGGCGGGCGGATCCTGCGCGGCGCCGTCGGCGAGGTGGTGGCCGGGCGGGGCTTCGCAGGGGGCCGGGTCGACGACCTGGGTCAGTGCACCGCGGACGCCCGAGGCCACCAGGGCGCGGGTGGCGGTGTGGCGGTGCGGGGCCGGGCGCAGGTCGCTCATGAGCTGGTGCCCGCAGGCACCCGGCGGGCCCAGCGGGGTGCGCAGCAGGGAGGTGTACTGGCCCAGTAGCCGGGCGAGTTGGCCGGCGTCCAGGCCGGTGGGCAGGTTCCAGGCGTCGTGGTGGAGAGCGCCCCAGCCGGTGAGGGCGAGGTGGATGCTGTCGCAGGCCGGGTCGCCGGCGCTGGGGTGCAGGCGCATCCAGGGGCCCAGCCCCTCCTGGTCGCTCTGCCAGCCGACGGTACGGACCTGGCGCAGGAGCGGGTGGTCGCTGCGGGGGTGGCGTTGCGGGGCGCTCGGTGCGGCGGCGGGCAGGCCCAGGTGGGCCAGGGCCGAGGGCGTGAGGACCAGCAGCGGTCCGGCGGGCAGGGCTTCGGGGCGCAGGGGTGCTGCGCCCAGGTTCTGGCTCAGGGTCCAGGCCAGCAGGGCGGGCAGGTCACCGGCCGCGCAGGAGCGGGTGTTGCCGTCGGCGAGATGTGCCGTCAGCCCCTGGGGGGCGGCTTCGAGCACCGTGAGGGGGCCGTCGGTGGTGCTCCGGCGGCTCGGGGGCGGGTACACCAGGCGCGCCCGAGCCGGGGCCGGGGCCGGCGGCTGCGGGCTGCGGGGCCCGGGCAGCGGGAGGGACGGCCGGGCCGCGGGCGCTGCGGCCGGCTGCGGGGCTGCGGCCGGCGCGGGCCGAGGTGTGGCGGGGGCCGGGCAGCGGGTGCCCAGATGCTGGGGGCGCTCTCCCACGCGTTGGGCCGTGGGCTGCCGGCAGCGCCAGCACTCGGCCTCGTCCGCCGCCTGGGTGGGCAGCTCGTGCCGCAGGGCGCCCAGGGCCGCCCAGTCGGGCGCCTCGGCGACCGGCGGCCGGGGCATCGGCGTGGCGGTCAGCCGTCCGCTCAGGGCGGTGAGGAGGTGGCAGTAGGTGACGGCGTTCGGTCCGCGCGGTGTGCTGCTGCCCTGCTCCCAGGCCCGGACCGTGGCTTCGCTGACACCGCAGGAATCAGCGACCTGGTGCAGGGAGAGCTTGGATCTGCGCCGCAGCCTGCCCCGTTCGGCGGGATCCGGCAGGCCTCCGGAGGGCTGCCCTGTGCCGCCGGTGAGGTCGTTGAGATCGAACAGCCCGTCCACGTGCCTGGCTCCCCCGGTGGTTTGTGTTCTGCCATGGGATGCGCCCTGCTCGACTCCTGGCGGGTGCGCTTGACAGCGCAGCATGCCTTAAGCGTGAGTCCCTTTCGGATAGCGCAGTAGCGTTTCGCCGGTGCGTCACAGGGAGTTGACCTGCTGCGATATGACCGGCGACACGCACAGATGTGCAGCCGTTCGAGGGAGGCGCACGCGGGGTGTTGTCTTACGCCCCTGCACACACCTCTCCGGTCACCCATTGACACAGGTGGAGTGGCTGCCGGAGCGCTCTTCGCTCTGACGATCGAGGGGCGCGCGGACCCGTGTCGCGCTCACTCGTTCGAGCGCGTTCGACGTGAATCGCTTCTCCGGATGAGGGCCGGCCCGCCAGGGTGTTCGGACATCGCCTGCATCGTCCGTGCTTCAGCTGCATGAGGCCGGAGGAGGCGGTGTCCGTGCTGTCCTGAGATGGGTTGTTGTCGTGAGTGATCGTGTGTGGGCGCAGGTGCGTTCCCGGGCCGGCCGGCTGCTGGAACGGCCGGTGGGTGCGCTGCGCGGGGAACGGCTGGAGGACCTCGAGCCGGTGTGGCAGCCGCAGCGCTATCAGGGCAGGCAGGCGATCGCCACCTGGTGGCGGCCGGCCGGTCAGGCCCGGCATGCCGGGTGCGCCACCCTGGGCGCCCTGGAAGCGGCGCTGGCGCTGGAGGCCGACCCGGAGGTGGTGACCTTCGCGGCCTGGCCGGTGCGGCTGGGCCGGCCGGACGCTGAGGGCTATGTGCCGGACTTCTTCGCCCGGCTCGGCGACGGGCAGGGCCGGCTGGTGGTGTGCCGGCCCGGCGAGGGCACCTCGCACCGGTGGGCGGCGACGCTGCAGCTGCTGGAGGCGGCCGGGCAGCAGGCGGGCTGGCAGGTGCGGGTGCACGAGAGCCCGGCGGATGCGGTGGCGGCCCGCAATCTCCAGCGGCTGTCGCGCTGGCGGCATACCCGGCTGGCCGACGCGGACACCGCGCAGCTGCTGCGCCAGGTGTTCGCCCGGCCGCGGCCGCTGACGGCCGGGGTGAGGGCCAGCGGGCTGCCCGAACTGCCCACCGTGGCCCGGGCACTCCATCTGGTCTGGACGCGCGAGCTGCTCATCGACTGGACCAGGCCGTTCATCCCCGCCCGCTCCCCGGTGTGGTCGCCTGAGGAGGCGTGCTGATGGCGGGACACGCACCAGCACGGCCGGCCGTCGTGGCCGTGGGCAACGCCGTGCACTGGCGCGGTGAGACCTACCTGGTCACGGCGCTGCAGGGCACCAGCGTGCACCTGCTCAGCCAGCACGCCGACGGCGAGGACGCCGTCGTGTTCCTGGACACGCTGTCCCGCTCCCCCGGCTTCGCGGTGCTGGGCACGCCTCACGCCGCGTCGGATGACACCGCTTTGGCCGCACCGCAGGCGGCCGGGCACCAGGGCCTGGGCGGCGCGGCGCTGCTGGAGGGACTGCCCGAATCGGCCCGCGAGAAGGCCGAGTTCTGGCTGGACCACGTGCTGGAAGTGCACACCGGGCTGCCCGGCTTCGCCGCGCCCGGCACCGCGCCGCGCGCGTGCTACGACCCCGCGCGCACCACCTTGCGGCAGCGCTACCAGACCAAGGCCGCCGAGCTGTGCGCGGCGCATCACCGGGTGTCGGCCGCCACGGTGGAGCGCAAGCGGCTGGCCTGGCTCGCACAGGGCGTGTGGGGGCTGGTCGACAAGCGGCGGGTGCGCGGCCCCAGTACGCGCGGCCGCGTCGACGAACAGGTGGTGAAGCTGCTGCGGAAGATCCATCAGCGGCACAAGAAGCGGTCCGTGGGAACCAGATCACGGTTGTTTGAGCTGCTGAGGAGAGCGTGCGTGCGCAAGTTCAAAAAGAAGAAGACAGCACAGCTGATGCCTTCCCGGGCGACGTTCTACCGGCTGCTGGACCGGCTGGGGATCCTGTGCGGGAAGGAGACCGCCCACCGCGACGGCAGCCATCGTCCCGAGCCGCCGTTCACCCTGGCCATGGCGACCACACCGGGCGAGCAGGTGCAGATCGACACCACCGCGCTGGACGTGCTCGCGCTGGATGAGACCGGACGCGTCGCCTCACTGGAACTGACCGCGGCCATCGACGTGGTCAGCCGTTCCGTTCTCGCCGCGGTCGTCCGCCCCAAGTCCAGCGGCACCAAGACCGGGCGCAGCTCCCGCCGCCACGGCGGGCGGGCCACCAAGGCCGTGGACGCGCTGCTGCTGCTCGCCGAGATGTGCACGCCGCAGCCGATGCGCCCGCACTGGTCGCCCAAGGCCGCCGCGGAGGGATCCGACCTGCCGTACGCGCAGCTCGTCGAGGCCGACGAGCGCATGCAGGGCGCGGCGGCCCGGCCGGTGATCATTCCGGAGATGATCGTCATGGACAACGGCAAGGTGTTCGCCGGGCGAGCCTTCATGGACGCCTGCGCCCAGCTGGGCATCTCCGTGCGCCCGGCCTGCGCCAACTCCCCCACCCACAAGGCGATCATCGAGCGGACCTTCGGGTCGGTCAAAAGCCTCTTCAGCCAGTTCCTGCCCGGCTACACCGGCAAGGATCTTCAGCAGCGCGGCAAGAACGTCGCCGCCGAGCGGCTGTGGCGGGTGGACCAGATCAACGACTTCCTGCAGCAGTGGCTCGCCCTGGGCTGGCAACAGCGCCCGCACAGCGAACTGCGCAACCCGTTCCTGCCATCGATGCCGCCGCGCACCCCCAACCAGGTGTTCGCCGCCCACGTCGCCAACAGCGGCTACGTTCCCGTCCGCCTGAGCGCCGAGGACCGGCTACGGCTGCTGCCCACCGCCTGGGTGAAGGTCACCGAGAAGGGGATCCGGCTCAACAACCGCACCTACGACAGCCGCGCCCTCAACGGCTACCGCAACACCCGCTCGAGCTGGCCCGGCAAGGGACAGCGCTGGCCCGTGCGCTACCACCCCCACCAGCCGGAGAAGGTGTGGCTTGAGGACCACCGCAACGGCACCTGGGCGGAGGCGGATTACGTCTACCAGCGGCTGATCGGCGACGCGTGGAGCGAGCACGTCTGGGACCAGGCCACCGCCGCCCATCTGGAGAAGGGCGGCAGCACCCGGGACGAGGCCGCCATCGCCCGCACGGTGCGCTCCCTGCTGGAGCACGCCGGCCGCGGCCCCTCCCGTACCGCGGCGCCCGAGCCGGCGCCCGTCGACCGCGGGATGAGCGTCGGCCCGCTGCCCGCCGAGGACCCCTACCGCGGCATCCCTGCACCCGACTACCAGCACATCGCAAGCCTGCCCAGCATGGACACCGGCCTGCACCAGCTGTGCCTGCCGCCCGCCCGTCCCCGGCAGGCAGATGTCACCGGGCCGGGCACCGGTGCCCGGCCCGGTGACATCTGCGGTCCGCAGACGGCCACCTGACCCTCGCCATCTCTCTCTTTTTCCGTTTCTCCTGTCCGCCGACGAAGCCCCCTCTCGTCGGCGGACAGCATCCCGCCAAGGACACCGCCTATGTACCCGCCTGTCGGCCCCGACCCCGACCTGATCTTTCTGCCAGCAACGACCCGTATCGGCTGGCAGGTTCAGCTGGACCGTGTCGTCGTGCCGCCCGACCTGGCCGCCTGCCCTCCGGCCGGCGCTGAGCCTGACCAAAACGATCCACGCATCTGCTACCACGCCACCATGCACACCGTGCAGACCCCGGCCCTGAAGAAGGCCGTCGCCGTCGCCCGACGCCTGTGGCTGGCCGGCAGTCGGCGCAGCGAAGGCCCTCTGCACCTGGCCATCGACGGGCCGGGCGAGACCGGGATGACCACCGTCCTGCGCCAGATCGGCCGCATCTTCGAAGGCATCCTCCGCGACCAACTGCCGTACGACCCAAAGCGGATCCCGGTCATCCACATCAACACCCCGCTGGCCCCGAGCAGCAAGCTGGACATGTCGATCCCGTTCGCCGAGTTCCTGGGCCACAAGCACACCAAAGACCCCGAGAGCGGCCAGCGCAGCATCGACATGAGCGGGCCCATCTGCCACGTCATGAAGACCTGCGGCACCCGGCTGGTCCTGGTCGACGGCATCGACCGGCTGGACACCTCCGAACTCAAAACGGCCTTCGACTACTTCGGCTACCTCGCCGCCGAGTGCAACGTCTCCTTCGTCTACTGCGGGCCCGGCTCCCGCGAACTCGTCAACGAGGCCCGGCGGGGAAAACGACCCGTCCCGCCCGGCCAGGGATCCGGCGGCATCCCCACCCTCGCGGTCCTGCCGATCCCCTACAGCGCCGACGACTACGGCCTGTTCCACGAAGTGGTCAAGTCCTTCGACGACGGGCTGCGCCTGCACCAGCACACACCGGGCGACCTCCTCAAACTCGCCACGCACCTGCACCGGCGCACCGGCGGCTACATGAAACCGCTGTCCTACCTCGTCTGCCAGAGCGCCCAGGAAGCCATCGAAACCGGCACCGAAGCCATCACCCCCGAACTCCTCGACAGCCAGCTGGTGGGCTGCTTCGACGACGATCCGCTGCTGGGCGGCTGACCCGCCCCCCTATGCACCAGCTGGCCGCCGCGCGCGGCGCGCCCGGCCCCGCGGCCGGACTCAACGGACAGACCCGGCTCCCTGCCGCAGTCCCTCACCCGCCCGCCGCCCGCGCCCACCCGAAACCCTCCCGAAAGCCGCATGGATGCCGCAGCTGCGCGGCTCATATGCCTGTTCACGGAAAGAGAGCCCATGCCTGATTACGCATGCTGGATGGAGACCAGAACGGCGCCCGACGCCGAGTGGCAGCCGTGGGAGCACCTGGACCCGGACGCTGAGCCGCCAGGCGTCTTCCTCGACTACGGCGAGACACCCGAGGACGCCGACCGCCTCGCGCAGAACATGCTGGACGACCATCTCCCCTCCGTGCTGCGCGAGAACGCCGACCAGCCGGCCCTGCAGGTCCGCGCCTGGCTCCAGATCGACGACCAGACCGCCGTCAGCCCGGCAACAGCCCGCGAAGCATCGTGTGAGGAGCTCACCGAAGCCCGTGAAGCGCTGCGCCGGCAGGCGGCTGCCGGCGCCCTGTGGGCTGCCAGCTGCGGCATGTGGAACGCCCACGCGGGGCTCCGCAAGGCCGTCGTGAAGGCCTACGACGACGGACTGGACCTGGCCACCATCACCGGCGCCGTGGCCTCGCATCTGGACGCACCAACCGTCACCCGGTTCATCGACTCCCACCTGCTTCAAGGGGAGCTGCACGGCCTCCTTCGCACCCACCCGGACCTGGCCCGGCGCACCAAGGTCCGCACCCACAAATCCGGCACGGCCCAGGTCGAACTCCTATGGACGCACGCCGAACACGATGCCGAACAGCGGCGGGAGAGCGGCTGGAACGAAACCATCGAAGACTACGACCGCAACCTCGCTTCGGCTCTGCTCACACAGGCCCACGACGCCGCCACCCAGCTCCTGGCTCTCCTGCCCGCCCACCTCGAGGCGCTCACCGCCGGTGGCAGGCCCGCCACCGCCGAGCACATGGCGCCGCGGGCCCTTGAGTACCAGCCCGTCACCGTACGACGCCTGGCACCGTCCGCCCTCAGGACCGAGGAAGCAGGAACAGCCGCATGAGCAAGCGCAAAAAGACCAGCCCCCGCTCGCGCGCCGGCGCTGCCGGGCGCCGTACCGTCGTCGTGAGCACGCTTGAGATCGGTTCGTCCCACGGCAACCTGACGCTGCGGGCCGGACATGGCACCGGACAGCTCCTCTGTATCGCGCTGCCCGCCGCGGTGCTTTCGAGCTTTGTCACCAACCTCGAACAGGCCCGACTGGACGCCGAGGAGGACTACTGGAGCGTGATCCACCACGTGGTGAGCACCGCCTCCGGCAACAACCCCGTGGACGTGCCGCAGGCCATGGAACGGTGGCTGCTCGCACAGAACTGGAGCAAGGTGCTCGGCGCCGTCCCCGACGACCACGCGCACTCCCTGCCCTTGCTCAGCTATGCCGGACACATCGGTTTTCGTCTGGCACCCCCGTACACCACGGGCCGGGTACTGGCCATCTTCGACCCCCAGCAACTCCACCGCCTGCAACCGGCGTTGCTGCACCACTGCGCTGCAGCCCAGCACCAAGCGGCGAACTCCCCCGTGCACCCACGCGACGCCGTCGCCCTCGCACTGCACCACCTCTCCCGCCAGGCCTGGCCGCCGACTTCTCCTCCCGAGCCGTCCTCCGAGGAAGCCGTCCGCTACATGCAAGCCCGCTACGAGACGTTCCAACGCCGCTCCCCCTACATCCGTGCGGACGAGAACACCCTCGACCTGGGGCCGGCCGTGTCCTGAGCCCGCGCCACCACCGCTCCGCCGGCCGCCCCTTCCACCCGGCTGGCATCACATCCACCACCAGCCGGTGCCCAGGCACCGGCTGGTGGTGCCGCGAAGCGGCGGAAGGCCGCTGCCTGCACGTGAACCGCCCGCCGCCTGGCCACGGGCGGGCGCAGTCCGAACCTGGAGCGACACGCCGAGGAGCGGACCCGTCCGAGGCATCGCCGCCCGCTTTTCGCAGCAGACGGTAAAACGCCTGGTGAAAGCGGGTGCCCGGTGGCAGGTTTCACTCGCCCGGCGGTCGGCCGACCTGATGAACATATGAACCGGCAGGCGGCCTGATTGTCGGAGCGGGGTGCTGCACTCCGTGCATGACAAAAGATCACGAAGCGCCCGTTTCCGTGGCGGAGCTTCCGGATGCCGGCGACCCGGCGGTGCTGGCGCTCCTGGACAGTGAGGAGCGTCGGCTCCTGGCGGAGGCTCCCGAGCAGGAGGCCGGGGCCGGCACCTGGCTCACGCTGGTCGCCGATCCCGGGTTCGTCCGGCGTAGCACGGTTTTGGCCCGCTCCAGTCCCCTGCACCGGCTCGATCTGCGGCAGGCCTGGCAGCAGTTCCCCGCCGGGGTGTACGACCCGCGGACCCTGGCACTGGCAGCCCTGGAAGCGGTGATGCATCACCAGGGTCTGGAGCAGGAGGCCACGACCGAGGCGGTGGTGGAGTTCCTCAGCGGTCTGGCCCGGATGGCGGCACCCCGGCGGGATGCGGACGAGCACCTGGCCGTGGCGCGGTTCGTCCTGCGGGAGCTGCTCAACGACCAGGACGGGGGCACCGAGTTCGCCATCGCCTACAGCGACTACCGGGACGGTCACAGCCGGCAGGAACTGCCGTTGCGGCTGCTGAGCGAGGAGATCGGCCGGAGCGGGCAGGCGGTGCTGACGGCAAGCGTGCCGGCGATCAACTTGCTGCTGGCCGGGATGGACCACGATGTGGAGGACCAGCAGGCGGCCCGGGACGAACTGCTGCGCCGTCAGGTGCGCTCGGGGCGATGGGGGCGGGCCGAGGAGAGTGCTGGGGAGAGCCTGAAGCTGTCCCTGGCGTACGCCGAGCAGATCCGGGCTCTGCTGCGGGAGACCGAACGCGATGTACGCGCGGTCGACTGGGCCAGGCAGGTTCCGGGCCTGCTGACGTCCTCCCGCGGCCACCTCGTCGAGCGGCAACGGGTGGAGCTCGACCTGCTCGAGCTGATGCGGCAGACCCGCAACGGCATGGACGACGTCGATGTGCGCCGTACCTGTGTACGCATCCTGCATCTGCTGGAGCGGGCCCACCATCGGCACACGCAGCTGCTGCAGCAGGTCATCGGTGCCCGCTCCACCTTCTTGCGTTCCCAGGCTCAGCAGCGCTTTCGGCCGATGGCCAGCCTGGCCTTGGTCGCGCTGCAGGAGGACGTTTTGGCCCCGCTGCTGGAACTCGACGCCGAACAGGCCCAGGAGGTGGCCGGCCTGTTCACCGACGCGGTGTGCGGACCGGTGGTCACCCGGCTGCCGCGCCTGCGGGACTGGTGGGGGCTGCTGCTGTCTCCGGTGCGGGAGGTGGGGGGCACCTTTCCCGATGACGAGGAGATCCAGCTCATCGACGACGGCCTGCTCGAGGAAGCCGCACACAGCGAGCACGACTATGCACAGGCGCGGACGGTCCTGACGCGGGCCCTGATCGGCCCGGTGCGGCTGTCTGAACTGGTCCGTGACGCGCTCGAATTCAGCCCGGCGGTCGCCGACGTAGTGGCGCTGTCCGTGCTCGGGGCGTTCGCGCCCGACCCCGACAGCGACGAGAGCTCCGTGCACGACCTGTCCGATCTGCTGGGCGAGCGCCTGGTGGTCCTCGACGACGGTCGCGCTTTCGATCACGACCGCTACGGCGGCAGCGACCTGCTGGTCGTGCCTGCCCTTGCGCTGATTCCCGACCCCGTCACCGTCCCGTCCCGCCAGGAGGTCCCCGCATGACGACCACCGTTTCGGCCTCGACCGGCCTCAGTGATGCCGCAGAGCTGGTGCGCTTCGGCTGCCGTCCGCGGCTTCGCCCGCTGACCGACCCCCGCTACCGCGACTTGCTGCAGCGCTACCGGCTCGAGAGCGGCTTGCGTGAGCACGTCGATGCCATGGCCCAGGGTCTGGGCCTGGACGTGATTGCCGCCCATCCCCAAGAGGGTCTCGTGCTGCATGCGCAGGAGGGCGGCCTGTTCAGCTACCGGCTCAAGGACGATATCCGCCGGCCGGCCGAACAGCGGCTGGTGGTCGGGCTGGTCCATGTGGCCGTCGCCGCCCGCGCATACCCCACCACCGCCGACCTGGAGGAGGAGACGGTCAAGCGGGTCTCGGTGGGTGAGGTGGACAGCTTCATGCGCCACCTGATCGGCCGGCTGCGCGAAGCCTGTCAGGGCGAGGACGGCCTGGCCGTGCCGCACGCCGAACTCGATGCGGCCTGGCGGCTGTATGCGAAACGTCCCTCCGGCAGACCGACGGCCAGCGGTCGGCGGGTGACCGACCTGAGCACGCAAGGGGTGATCCGGGACGTCCTGGAGTGGCTGGTGCACCAGGGCATGGCCACGCCCGCGGCTGAACTCGGGGCCGGACAGTACCGGCTCCTGCACCGCTTCCGCCTGCAGGTCCGCGAAGCGGCCGCGCTGCCCGCGTACGAGGTGCTGTGCGACATCCGGCGCACCCAGCTTGCCGACACCGACGCTGAGGAGCTGTGACATGCTGCGACTGCGGCGTCTTCGCCTGGAGAACGTGGGCCATTCGGCGGCCGGGTTCAAATCCCTGATCCTGGATCTGACCGGCGGTGACAGCCGCATCGACGGCGTTGTCACCCCGGCCGTGGATGTGATCCTGTGGCTGCGCAACGGCGGCGGCAAATCGAGCCTACTGTCCCTGTTCTTCAGCCTCTTCCTGCCCGCCAAGGTCGATTTCATCGGCCACGGCAAGGACAAGTCGCTGGCCGACTACGTGCCCGACGGGCAGGTCTCGCACGTCATCGCCGAGTGGGAGGACGTTCTCGCTGCCGCGGGGCGGGCCCGCCCTCGTCACCGGCGGCGTCTACCAGTGGCAGGACGGGCACAGACCCGCCGACCCCGGCACCGGGTGGGAACGACTCGTGCGGCGCTGGTACGCCTTCAGGCCGCTGCCCGGTGTCCTTGGTCTGGAGTCGCTGCCCGTCCGCCGCGCCGACGGGCAGCTCACCCAGGCCTCCTACCTCAGTGAACTCGCCGCCGCGCACAAGGCCCAGCGCCGTCTGGAGCTGGGCATCGCGACGGACCAGACCGAGTGGCGCGACCTGCTCGCCGACCTCGGGCTCGACCCGGCGGTCTTCCGTATCCAGCGCGACATGAACCGCGAGGAGGGCGGGATCACCGACCTGTTCCACTTCTCGACCTGCGAGGAGTTCGTCGACTTCCTCATCGATCTGATCTGTGAGCCGAAGCAGCCCGCCGCGGTGCGCTCCTCCCTGGAGGAACAGGCCGCCAAGCTGGCCCAGCGGCCCGCGCGGGAACGCGAGCAGCAGTTTCTGGCGCAGGCCGCGCTGGCCCTGCGGCCGGTGCAGCAGCACGGCGCCGAGCTGAGCGGTCAGGAGGAAGAACTGGCGCAGAACGTGGCCCTGGCCCGGCGGGCACACGTGCATCTTGATGCGCGAGCCCAGGACCTCGCCCGCGAGGCCGCGCAGGCACAGGAACAGGCGACGGCGGCGGACGAGGAAAGTGAGAGCGTCCAGCGGCGGGCCGCAGCCCAGGACCGCCGTGTCGTGATCGTGAGGGAAGCGGCGGCCCGGCGAGCGGTCGACGACAGCCGGCGGGAGTTCGCTGCCTGCGAGCGGGCCGAGAGCGCGGCGTCCGTGGTCCAGGAGGCATGGGAGTCGGTGGACACCGTGCTCGCACTCGACGCGCAGGAGCGGGAGCTGGCGGGGCTGCGGACGCTGCTGGCCCGGCAGGACGTGCACGAGGCGCCGCTGCGCGAAGCCATGGAGACGGCCGGCGCGGCGCTGCGGGACAAACTGGCGTCCGCCATCGAACAGATGCGCCAGGAGGAGGCGCGGGCCCAGGCGGAACGCGAGGAGGCCACCTGCCAGGTTGCCGAGGCGGAAGCCGGTCAGCTGGCCGCAGCCGAGGCCATCGGTCAGGCCACGATCCGGCTGGAGACGGCCTCCCGCCTGCTCGCCGCCGCCGAAGCAGAGGTGCAGGCCGCCCGCGCCGAAGATCTGGTCGGCCGGCGGGAAGACGTTGCGCAGGCGGTGCAGCGGCTGGAGCAGGAGGAGACGGCCGGCCGTGACCAGCTGGCGCGCTGCGGGCAGGAGGCGGCCACGGTGCAGGCCGAACTGGCCGACGTGGGCGCGCAGCGGGTGCGCTGCGGGGTGCGTCTGAGCGAGGTCCGCGAGCGGCACACGGCGGCCTGGGACCGGCTGAGTGTCCTGCGGGCAGAGCGGCGTGAACTGGCGGGTGCCGGGCGGCTTTTGGAGCTGGCCTGCACACAGGACGATGCCCTGACGGATCTGGACCAGGTCGGTGAGGACCTGGTGGAGCTGCTGGCCGAAGCGGCCCGCCAGTGGGACGCAGCCCTGGCCGGTGAGCAGGCGGGGGCGGCAGAAGACCAGCGCTGCCTGAAGGCGCTGGAGGAGGTCGGGTTCCTGCCCGCCTCCCGGGATGTGGAGCAGGCCGTTGCCGACCTGCGGGCCCTGGGGGTTCCGGCGGTGTCCGGGCTGCAGTTCCTGCGCGAGGCGTTCCCTGTCGACCAGCACGAACAGGTCGTGGCGGCTGCCCCTCATCTGATCGGCGGGGTGGTGGTGTGCGGGCCGGTGCCCGGAGGGGATCTGGCGGCCCTGGCGCGGCGGGCGAAGGTGACCCGGGCCGTCGTCGCGGTCGGTCTCGATGACCAGGCGCGGCAGATCGTGGCCGAAGTGGCGGACGGCCGGGGCACGGTCGTACTGCCGGTTCACCGGGCGCTGCTGGAGCCGGACGCCGCCGAACAGGAACGAGAGCGCCTCGCCCGCCGAATGGCGGGCCTGGCATCGCGCACCGCGCAGCTGATGCAGCGGCGGGAGGACGACGCCGCACTGGCGCGCAGGCTGAGAGTCCATCTGGAGCAGTTCGGTGCCGCCGCGCGCGTCGAGCTGGAGCAGACGGTGGACCGTCTGGATGCCGCAATGGACGCGCTGCACACGCAGGAGCAGCAGCACACGGACCGCGTCAGCGAACTGCACACCCGTGAGGCGGCCGCCCGGGCCCAGACGGTCCAGACCACCGCGCAGCTGCTCCGTGTGGCCGGGTGTCTGCCGCGGCTGCGTGCGCTGGCCGAACACCTCGACACGGTGGTGCCCGCCTGCCGACTGGATGCGGAGCGGGCCGGACAGGCTCTGGCCGAGCACCAGGCTGCGGCGCACCGGTATGCCCAGCAGCAGCGCACGGCCGCCTCACGCCAGGACGCCGCGGTGCAGCAGGTCCAGCAGTGCGCGGAGGCGCTGAAACGGCGGGAGCGGGAGGCCGCGGCACTGGCCGCGGTCCTGCCCGCAACGGCCCGGCACGGCCTGACGGCCGGCCAGTTGAACCACGCCCCGCTGGAGGTCCTGCACGGGCGGTGGGATCAGACGCGCAAGGACTGGCGGGAGCAGATCGGCGACGACGCGCTGCGCGCCCGCGCCGAGGCATGCGCCGAGCGGATCGAAACGCTGACGCTCACGCTCGCCGAGGCCAGTGAGATGGTGCGGGCCAAAGCCACCGCCCTGGCCCGGGAGCAGGCCGGCACCGACGTGCAGGGCCGCAGGACCGCCGCACGCAAGGCCAAGCAGTCCGCCAGGAACGCCCTGCAGCGACTGGGCGTTGCCCAGGACTGCCACGGCCGGGCCATCGCAGAGTGGCACAAGGCGCAGCAGGCCGTCGCCGCGCTCCGGCCGCCCTGCCGGGACGACGAGGCCCTGGCGGAGTTCGACGATGCGGCAGCCGCACAGCAGGCACTGGAGACGGCCGAATCCGATGCCCGGCAGGCACACGACCAGGTGCACGCGCAGCGGCTGGACCTGGCGCGGCGCAAGGCCGCGGTCGAGACCGCACACGGCCATGCCCGGCATCTGGCGCGCTGTCTGCGGTCACTGGAGAGCGCGGTGACCCGGCACGCCCCGGCAGCGCCCCCGCACGAAGCAGCGGACACGGGGCAGACGGCCCACCTCGACGCCCTGCTCCTGGAACGCCACCAGGTCAGCGCCGAGAGCGCCCGTATGCTGATGCCCGATCAGGTCACCGCCTGGGAAGACGCATTGATCGGCGCGATGGACAACGCGGGACAGGCCTGCGACACGGCGCGCCGACGGCTCGACAAGTCGGTGCGGCAGGTGCAGAACCTGGCCCAGGACCGCGCCTACGCGGAAGTAGTCGATGGGCAGCTGCTGGAGCGGCTGCGCTGTGATCTCACCGTCCCCAAGCGGCTGGCCGAGCTGATCGACGATGTCGTCCTGCGTGAACAGGTCGTCGCGGGTGAACTGGCCGAACTCGCCGAGGACCAGCTGCTGGTCGTCCAGGCCTGCCTGGGCCTGGTCAAAACGGTCCTGGACGACCTGCGGGAAGTCTCCCGGCACTCCCGGCTGCCGCAAGGGCTCGGCAGTTGGTCGGGACAGCAGTTCCTCGGCCTGGAGATCCGTCACCTGCCCGACGACGAGGTCCTCGCGCGACGCCTGTCGGCCGAGGTCGACCGGATGACGCTGGCGGTGGCCGAGGCGACCACGGCCCGCGCCAGCGCCTTGCCGGAGCCCATGACGCTGGCCAAGAAGCTGGTCCTGGCGGCGCTGGGAGGCCGCGGCAACGTCGTCGCGAAGATCATCAAACCGACGCAGTCCCTGGACAGCGTCGAACGGGACTCGGTGACCCAGATCCAGAAGTTCAGCGGCGGCGAACTGCTCACCGTCTCCGTCCTGTTGTACTGCACGCTGGCGCGGCTGCGGGCCGCCAAGCAGGACCGCACGACGGGCGGCGGGGTGGGCACACTGGTCCTGGACAACCCGTTCGGCAAGGCGAACTACACACCGTTCATCGGCCTGCAGCGCCGGGTCGCCGAGGCCCACGGCATCCAGCTCGTCTACACCACCGGCTCCAACGACCTGCCGGCCCTGGAACGGTTCCCGCTGATCGTCCGGCTGCGCAACGGAATCGACGCGCGTACCCGGGCACGCTACGTACAGGTCGCCGAACGGTACGGCGATGTGGTGGCCCGGGGCCTGGAGCACGCCGGGCGGGACGGCATCACCTCCGCACACCTGCGACGCCGCCCTCCGGAGCCGGCCGGCCTTCCGATGCCGGATCTGCCCCGGTCCGCGGCTGACGCCGACCGGCCCGTCGCCGGCGACGCGGACGGCCCCGCCGCCGGCGATCCCTCCGGTGGGGAGGGACGGTGACACCTGCGGCTCGGATGGCCGCCTGTCTTACGGCACAGCCCCGCAAGCGCGTCGACTTCGACGTGCTTGCGGGGGCCGCCGATGACGGCGACGCGAGCCTGCCCACCTCCCCGATGCGGCGCCGTGTCCTGGCCGCGGCCGCCCGCGAACTGGCCACCACCGGCCTGGTACGGCTGCCCACCGGGGACCGCGGCTGGGACCGCAGCGCCCACCCCCCGCTGCCCCGCTGGGTCGAGCGCGCGACACCGAGCCGCGTCCGGGCGCCCCGCCCCGGACCCCGGGCCTGGGTCACAGCCCTGTCGTTCGCCACCCGCACCGCCCTGAGCAAAGCCGATCTGGCGCTGCTCGACCCGATCAACGCCTTCCTGCGTGACCGCCCCGACGCGGAACCCGTTCCGCTCGCAGAACGCTTCTACGAGCTCTACGGGGACGAGAAATATCTGTCCCGGCCCGACACGCACCACCTGGTCGCCGCCGACCTGCTGAGCATCCCTGCGCACCTGCGGGCCTTCGCCGCCCCCGCACCGCTGGCCATGTTCGAACTCGGGCCCGCCCCCTGGATGCTGATCGTGGAGAACAGCGCCGCCTTCACCAGCCTGCGCCGCATCCTGGCCGCCTGGCCCGCTGCTGAGGACGTCGGCTGGCTGGCCTACGGCGGCGGCGATCACCTCATCGCCTCGCTCACCACCTGCGCCGAGGCGTTCACCGAACGCCGCCACCCGGTCACCGACTTGCTGCTGTACACCGACCTCGACGTCGACGGACTCGAGTGCGCGCAGCTGACGGCCGCCCGGGCCCGGCGGGCCGGCCTGCCGGAGCTCGTCCCGGCGGCCGGCCTCTACCACGCCCTGATGCACCAAAGCCCTCGACCCTGGCCGCCAGCCGCGCCCGAAAGGATCCGGGCAGCCGTGTCATGGCTGCCCCCTTGCCTGGCCCGGCAGGCCGAGCAACTCCTGCTCGACGGCCACGTCCTGCGCCAGGAGGCCCTCCCCCTGGACCGCCTGCGCACTCATCTCACCGCCGGCGCCCCGCTGCTGCCCCAGCTGCTGGGCTCCTCGTCGAACGTCCGGCCGGCGCTGACAAAAGGGCAGGAAGCCGCTGGCGGCGGGCCGGGCCACCCGCCCGCCGCCAGCCCTTTCTCCACCACTCCCTCACCATCCTCCATCTTGCTCAATCTCCTCAGTTGAGGTATCCTCGTCCTCATGCCCGACCAGTACGCCGTTCCACTCGACCGCACCACCCACGCGAAGCTCGCCCTGCTCGCCGACGCCTGGGACGCCTCACCGTCCGAGGCGGTAGGCCGCCTGATCGAGCACTTCTGGGACTCCCCCGCCACCCAGCCCGCCCCGGACGACCCCGTCGCGGTACACGCCCTCTACGAGGGACAGCGCATCAGCGGGCGTTTCGATCCCGCCAGCCGGAGCCTGACCATCCCGGAGGGCCCCGGAGCCGGGCACCACAGGACACCGAGCGGGGCGGCAAGCGCGGTCCTGCACGCCCTGAAGCCTGGCATCCGAACCAACAGGAATGGCTGGTCCTTCTGGACCGTTGATGCCACCGGTCAGCCCCTGCAGTCTCTCCGACTCTCCAGCTGAGCATATTTGAGCACTCCAATATCAGCGGAGAGGCACCTGCAGGAAATGCGCGCCCCGCTCGGGGACCCGCGGCGCCGGCGCACCGCCGGGCTGGCGTCCGCAACCCTCGTCACCGCCCGCCGTCAGCCACCTCATGCCTGCATGCACGGCTCACACAAGGACTGGGAGGACCAACGGGGATGCCCCTGCTACGCGGCGTGGCCGCGGGCGCCGTTTCGCCTGCCCTGTTCGACGTCCCCTGGTGGGTCATCGCGCTGTGCACCCTGGTCCTGCTGGCCGAACCGGTACGCCGCGCGCTGCGGGACCGGGCCCAGCGCAGGCTCGATTCGTTCATGATGAAGAAGGTCGACGAACTGCCGGATCCTGAGCGCAAGGTCCAGGCCCTGATCGACTACCGGCGCGCGGACACCGGACAGGATCCAGGCGACCCGTCAGCGGTGCCAGCCGACCAGGCGTAGACGCGCCGCGTCCAGCGGCATCGGCTACCCCTGGTGGGCCAGTCATGGCACCCGCCGGAAGCGGCATGCGACACAGGCCCGACCGGCCAACCCGCCGCGCCTCGGTGAACCCACAGCCGCCTCCCGCCGTGGCGTCACGCTCGCCCAGGGTTCCACGCCCCGGTCTCCCGGGCCCCTCCCGTCCCGCCGGGAGCAGGCCCCCCTTTTCTGCGTGCTGGCGCAACGGAAGGCGGCGCTCCGGAGCAGAACAGCGGCAAGCCCGCTGAGCGTCTGCCCGACCGCTTCCCGCCAGCCGTTTCGGGGGTGCGCAGCGGCCTGCGCGTTTCCGGCACCCGGGGCAGGTGTCCAGCCCGCACTCCTCAAGGACACTGCCTTTCGTCTGCCGCCGTGTCTCTTGGGTCATGCCAAAGCTGGTCCTCAGGGGGCGGCCGTTCGCGGGCTGTCGGCCGTGACGCTGAGATAGTGGGTGTACTGCTCCTGGGTCAGGCGCTGTCCCGACCAGCCGCTGCAGAACGAGCACATGGGTCCGTTCCACTGCCAGAACTCTTCCAGGGACAGCAGCTGCGCGAGGGAGATCCGCTCCAGGCGCGGGCTCAGCGACCTTGCGTGCTGGCAGGCGTCGCCGACCCCGTGGGAGCGGCCGGTGTACGTGCCGTGCAGGTTCGATCCGTAGACCCACACGGTCGCCAGCGGCCCGAGCAGGCTGGGGTCCTTGCGGAAGCGGCTGGTGCTGAAGGAATCGGCGGAGAAGGTGACCGCGTCGGCGAAGGCCTTCTGCAGTCCGTGGTGGACGTCGCGGATCTGGGCGCCCAGCTCACGCAGGTCGGTCTCGCTGGTCACGTCAGTGGTGAGGGCGAGCGCTGTTGCCTTGTCGCGGCTGTCCCACCCGGCCTGCCCGCAGCGGCCCCGCAGGTACGGCAGCGTGTCGTCGTCCCGCAGGCTCCCGATGGTCTCCAACCAGCCCTCCGTGGAACCTTGTTGCTGTTGCGTCGCGGGGGCTTTCCGCGACGCAACAGCCTTCGGCTGCGAAACGGCCGGGGGTGAAGCGGCTGCCGGACGGTATGCCTGCGAGAGCTGGTGCAGCTCCTGCCGCCGCTGGGCGAGCCGGTCTGCAGGTTCCCGCAAGGCGGGGTCCAGCAGGTACACCCCCTTCTGGAAGGGGGTGAACCCGATGCTCTCCCACAGGGCAGCGATCTTGCGGCGGGCCTGTTGCCGGTAGGCCTCGGACACCTTCTCCCGGTCGTCGGGCCACTCGGCCATGTTGGGTTCGGCGGCCACCGCGCAGCAGCCGCCGGACAGGCGGCGGATCGCCTCGGCCGCGAAGACGGGTCCGAGCCCGAAACCGCGCCATGGTTTATCCAGGACGACGCGGTCGAGGATCAGCAGGTCGCCGACCGGGCATTCGATGGCCTCGTCGAAGGCGTCCGTGTACTTTCCCGTCCGGGGATCGAGGACGGTGGAGGCGATGGACTCCAGATCACCCGATTCTGCGTCGGCGGCCTCCCACCGGTTGTCCCCGGTGTAGTCGCGCAGCCGGCACAGGCTCAGATAACCGATCTGTATGCCCTCCTCGAGGGCCTGCTCGCAGGCCGCGCTGCACCCCTGGGGGCACTCCTGGCCCTCCTCGTGGAAGGTGCGCACCGAGACGTGCCACCACTCCAGGGTGTCCTCGAAGTCGTAGGGCTCGGCGGGCTGGTCATGGGTGTAGACCAGGCGTAACCGGGCTGGGTCAGCTGGCAGTTCGCTCGCCGGGCGGCGGGGTGCAGTCATGTCTGGGGACAGTAGCGGGCGGGTCTGACACTGCGCAGAAAGTGCCCTCAGGATGAGAGACCCGACCCGGCCGATCCCGGCCTGTCCGTTGTGACGGGCGGGGCGGAGGCGTCCGGTGTGCACTGTTGCGCCGCGGTGCGCAGATCATGCTTTCATGTGACGTTTCTCCGAGCGCCCGTGCATGATGATGTCCTGTTCGTGGAGGGGGCGCCCGATCAGGGATCGGGCCGGTTGCAGGGGGTTGGATTTGAGGCATACACCGCAGGGCACCGTCGCTTTGCCCCGCAGGATGGCGCATCTGGCGGTCGACCGCCGCGGCTACCCGGTGATCGCGACGGTGGAGCGCAGTCCCGAGGAGGTGAACTTCGGTGCCATCAACGAGCGGCGGAAGCTGGCGCTGGCGGCGTTCGACTGGTGTGCCGTGTGCGGTCTGCCCTTCGCCGACGAGTTGCGCTGGCAGACGGTGTTCCAGGAGGGGCCGTTGCCGAACGGCGTGATCAGCGGGGAGGCTCCGGTCCACGAGGTGTGCGCGCTGTATGCGGCGCAGGTGTGCCCGTACCTGTTCTCTCCCAACTCGCGCCTGGGGGATGAGGCCCGCAAGGGAACGGTGCGATACCCGGTGGTGCGGTTCGTGGGATTCGAGTCCACCAGCGCGGTGACCGCCCACGAGTCGGGGCTGCAGCCCGGTACCTACACGCTGCACTTCGAACACTGCGGCCAGGCGGACGAGTTCTCCTACCGCACGCCTGAAGAGATCCGGGAACGGTTCGCCGATGTCCTGGTGCGGGAGAAGGATCTGCCGGTCAGCGATGCGGAGGGCGTGCTCGTGCGGCTGTTCAACCGGCTTGATGACGAAGACGAGGGGGACGTGGTCACCGGCGCGGCGCTGGCTGCGGGCGCCGCCTTCGCCAAGGACGTCTTCAAAGTGCAGGGCCTCGGTGCTTTTGAGGGCAAGCAGTACCCGGCGGTCGCCGGGCTGCTGCTGAAGGGCACCGAAGAGGAGATCCGTGAGTTCTCCGCGGGTTCGCGGGATGAGGCCTACAGCGTCATCGGCCCCTGGGTGCTCGATCGCGCCGGCAGCTTTCCGGTGCCGCTGCAGCGCTGGCGGACCCGTGGAGAGAGCATGGTCCGCCGCCCTGCACCGCGCCCGCCGGAAGGGCCCGGCCGCAACGTCGCCAAGAACGCGCCCTGCCCCTGCGGTTCCGGCCGCAAGGCCCGCCGCTGCCATCCCTCCGGGCTTCCCGCCAACTGAACAGCACCGCAGAAACAGCGGGTTAGCGCGAGCCCCAACGAGGTTATGGTCCAGTCCCGTCACTTGCCCGGGCGCGCGGCCTCCGCAGCGGAGCGACTGCGAGGGATATGCTCCGCCGACCTTCGTGTGGGAAGCAGATCGGAGTCCACGGACACGGGCTGCGGTAGGTGCCAACTTGCGTCCGTGGCGGCTCCGATGGGCTCGGTGGATTGTTTCCTGTCTTCCCGTTGGGCACACGCTGCGTAGCGCCGGATCGGTGCGCGCCGCGTCCTTGGGGGTGCACCGTCCACGCAAACGCGCAGGCCGCTGCCGGAGCGGGAATCGCGCCGCTGGCCTGGGAGTTCAGGAACTTCCCAGTGAGGGGTTGATCGTCTGGGTGCGGGCATTGTCCGTAAATACCTGCGCATGCGCGAATCGACACGTTAGGGTCTGCCCTCAGACCCGGGTCGTCGCTCGTACCGACGACACCAGTCGCACCACGCTTCCAGGCTGTCCGGAGATGCGGCTGCACCGCGCCTACCAGCAGCTTTCCTTCCGTATAGCGGTCGGCTGCGGCTGGCCGTGTATCGCTGGAGCACTCCTATGACAGCCTCCATGGTTTCAGCTGCCCCCCGCGACTTCTTCTGCGAGCACTCGAGCAGCAAGAGCCGGGTCCTTGTCCTGCTGGTTCATCCGGAGGGGCCCCCGTGTGCGCAGGCCGTGTTCACCTGCCGGGACGCGCACCTGGCCCAGCATGCCGTCCGCCTGCTCTCCTCCGCTGCCCTCAACGGGGCCCTCACCGAGCAGCAGCAGGTCACGGCTCACAAGGTCGTTGCCGCGCTGCCGGACGCCCCGGCCGCATCCTTCCGTCAGGCCCTCGAGCGGGCCCATGCCGGCGTATGGCCCAGCGCTGCCCCCACCTTGTTCTCGTGGCCCACCGACGACCCGCTCGACGGGCCGCTGGAGGGCCGTACACAGCCCGAGCCTCCTGTCTCTGCGACCCGTTCACCGAAGGACGCCCGGCTGGCCGATCTGCCAGGCCCGGTGGTCCGGGTGCTGCAGTTGCGTGAGTTCCACGTGTACGACCAGGCCAAGGTGCTCGCGGCCGCGACGGCCGGCGGCTGGGAACCGATGCCGGACGAGGAACTGGGCGAGGACGATCCGGACGACCTGGTGGGCGCGGTCATGTTCGCCGCGGAGACCACGGGGGAACTGCCCGGCATGGACTGGCTGACTGATGCGCAGGAAGGCCGACTTCTGCTGTCTGCGAGGGGAGATGAGGTCGCCGACTGGTCGACCGAGGCCATCCGCGTCAACTTCGGTACCGGCTGGCGGCTCCACCAGGCCGCCAACCCGTATGCCGCTCCCCCGCATCCGGGCGCAGTTCCGCCTGCGCCCGAGGAGCCGCAGCCGGACTTCGCCTCTCTCTTCGCGCTGCCCGCGGCCTGCGTTTGTGAGGAGGAGAACTGTCAGAAGTGCGGCTGGACGCTCACACCGCGCACGGCCGACCTGCTGTACAGCGCACTGGTCGAGCTCGCTGAGGCGGCCTACGACGATGCCGCCGAGTTGGGGGACCGTCCCGTCACGGAAGACGATGACGGCGCGTGGGGCTTCTTCTCCCGTCTGCCGCCGGTGACGTGGCGCCAGAACATGCAATGGCGGCGCGGCCTGGCCCAGGCCTGCGACGATCTGGCAGGCGACCTCAAGCGCGGCAGGCAGCCTCAGCCCACCTGCGCGGCCGAGGAGATGGTCCTGCATCTTGCCCTCGGCGATGCCCCCGACCACCTGGAATCCGGTGAAGACAGCCCTCACGCGGCGCTGCCCAGGCACCGTGACGACTACGACTTCGACTCCTGCTCGGACCTCTTCTTCCAGGACCACGACGTGCTGTGGCTGTACGACAGCAAGTACAGCGAGGTCCCGGACGCGGCGGACGGCAAGGACTCCTCTCCCATCCCGCCTGTACTACAGCCGGACAACTGGTTCGAGGACTTCCTCAACGTCACCCCGCGCTCCCCCGAACGCGGACATATCCGCTGAACCGCCGGCCCCTTCAGCTTCCGTGAGCCCGGCCCGGACGCCGTCGCGTGTCTGGCCCGGACTCTGCAGCTGGCCCAGCATCCGCACCCGTAGCAGAAAGCACCGTGCATGAACGTGAACACGCAGTCCGTGTGGGCTGACG
Organism: Streptomyces sp. SL06; assembly: GCF_058244745.1. Lineage (NCBI taxonomy): Bacteria > Bacillati > Actinomycetota > Actinomycetes > Kitasatosporales > Streptomycetaceae > Streptomyces > Streptomyces sp. SL06. The sequence goes on from NZ_JBSYOT010000001.1 coordinate 50,635, forward strand.
AAGGCAGATTCGAGAACAACAAGGTCCGCCAGCTGCTGGTGCCCACCGGGGAGTTGGAGGTCTTGGAGGACGGCGACACGATGCGTGTGTCCAGCGTCCACGGCATCTGGCCCGCCGCCCGCGCCGCCGATGAGACGCAACTGCTGACGGCTGTGCTGCCGCGCCGGGCCGCCGGCCGGGTCACCTGGCAGGGCAGCCGGTCTCCTGCCGGGCCGGGCGCGGTGGTGCGGTCGTATCGGGGGGCCATCGGTTTCCGTCCGCACGAGGAGCCGCACAGCCTGCGACGGCCGCAGATCGGCGCCCTGCACGCGGTGATGGGGCACTGGGCCTCGGGGCTGCCCGAGCCGGGCATCGTGGTGATGCCCACCGGCACCGGCAAGACCGAGACCATGCTGGCCCTGCTCGTCGCCGCGCGCCTGGAGCGGCTGCTGGTGCTGGTGCCCAGCGCGGCGCTGCGAGACCAGATCGCCGGGAAGTTCGAGAGCCTGGGCATCCTGCAACAGGAGCAGATCGTCGCGGCCACCGCGCTGCGACCGTGCGTGGGCCGGCTCGAGCACGCTTTCAAGGACCCCGCCGAGGCAGCCCATTTCGCAGAGTCCTGCAATGTCGTCGTGGCCACCCCGCACATCCTCAACACCTGCACGCAACCGGTACGGGCGGCGCTGCTGGCGTCCTTCTCCCATCTGATCGTGGACGAGGCCCACCACGCCCCCGCCGCCACGTGGGCGAGCGTCATCGACGAGTTCTCGGACCGGTCGGTCCTGCTATTCACCGCCACCCCGTTTCGGGAGGACGGCCGCCGGCTGCCCGGCCGTACCGTCTTCCGCTTCCCGCTGCGGGAGGCCCAGCAGGACGGCTACTTCCGGCGCATCACCTACCGGGCCGTCCTCGGCGCGCAGGACGTTGACGAGGAGCTGGCCGAAAGCGCGGTCGGCCAGCTGCGCGAGGATCTGGCCGCCGGTCACGACCATCTGCTGATGGCGCGGGCCGACACCATCGCCAAAGCGGAAGAGATCGGCAAGATCTACCAGCGGCTGGCGCCCGAGTTCGCCCCCACGGTGGTGCACCAGAATATCGGCGTCACCCGCCGCAAGGCTGCCGTGGAAGCCTTGCGGACGCGCGCCTGCCGCATCATCATCTGCGTCGACATGCTCGGCGAGGGCTTCGACGAGCCCGCACTGAAGATCGCCGCCATGCACGCGGCGCGCAAGACACTGAGCCCGATGATCCAGTTCATCGGCCGGTTCACCCGCGCCGCAGACGGGCTGGGCGAAGCCACCGTATTCGTCGCCCAGGAAGCCCACACCGGTGCCTCACCGCTGCGCCGGCTGCTACGCGAAGACGCCGACTGGAATCTGCTGCTGCGCGACCTCACCGACAACGCCACCCTGGCCGCGGAAGAGACCAGCACCTTCGACGCCACATTCGACGGCGCACCGGATGAGGTGGCGGTCAGTGTGCTGGAGCCGAAGATGAGTGCCATCGCCTACCGTGCGGCCACCGATCGCTGGGCACCGGAAGCCGCGCTGCCCCTCTTCCACGGCCATGAGCGTGTCCTGGACGACACCATCGCCCTGGGCGGCGAGGACTCGCCGGTGGCCTGGTTCGTCGTGGAGCGCCGCACCCCGGTGCGCTGGGGCGCGCCGCAGGCGCTGGAGCAGGTCGTATACGAGCTGATCGTGCTGTACTTCGACACCACGCGGCGGCTGCTGTACATCCACGGCTCGGAGAAGTCGAGCATCTACAAGGAGCTGGCCGAAGCGGTGCTGGGCCAGGACAGCGAGCTGATCAACGGGCCGCGCACCTACCGGGTGCTGGCCCGCCTGGACCGGCTCGTCCCCACCAACGTCGGCCTCAAGGACGCCCGGGACCACTTCACCCGGTTCTCCTTGCACGTCGGCAGCGACGTTTCCCAGGGCTTCAACACCGCTCAGGAGCACAAGAGCCAGACCCATATCGCCGCGTCCGGCTTCGACAACGGCGACAACGTCTCTGTCAGCGCCGCGTCTTCCGGACGCTTCTGGTCCCCCACCACCGCGCCGAGCCTGAAGGCCTGGACCGACTGGTGCGACCGGCAGGGCACCAAGCTGCTGGACGGCACAATCAACCTGGAGCGGATCTTCGACGGGTTCATCATCCCCGAAGACCTCACCGAACGGCCGCCCCACGTGCTGCTGGGGGTGCAGTGGCCCTGGCACGTCTACACCGGCTCCCGCGACCGGCTCACCCTCCGCTACGAGGACACCGGTTACACGCTCACCGACGTCGAGTTCGATGTCGACGACTACTCCCCCACCGGCCCGTTTCTGTTTTCTCTGGTCACCAGTGCCTGGCGGGTCGCCTACCAGGCCGACTACGACGCCAAGGGACTCGTCTACCGCCCGCGCGGCCAGGATGCCGTCGTCGTCAGCAGCGGCCCGAACGCCCAGCCGCGGGCGCTCGAGGAGTGGCTGAACGCCCACAAGCCCGACCTGTTCCTGGAGGGCGACCGGCTCATCGACTCTGAAGGCAAACTGCTCAACCCCCGCTACCAGCGCCGCCCGTTCGACGCGGCCCTGCTCAGACCGCTGGACTGGCAGGGGGTGGACTTCACCAAGGAGTCCCAGGGCCCCGAACGTCTCACCGATTCCATCCAGTACTACGTATCGGCGCACCTGCAGGCCACCGGCTCGTTCGACATCCTCATCGACGACGACGGTGCCGGCGAGGCCGCCGACCTCGTCGGCCTCAAGGTCAACGGCCCGTACCTGGACGTGACGCTCGTGCACTGCAAGTACTCCAAATCCACCGCCGGCAAGCGGGTCAAGGACCTGTACGAGGTGTGCGGCCAGGCCGTGCGCGGCGCCAAATGGCGGCGCGGCGACGTGCTGCCCCTGCTGCAGCGGCTGCACGACCGCGCCCTCAAGTACGCCCGCCGCCACGGGGGCGTGTCCCCGTACGACGTCGGCGAGGCCAAGAACCTGTTCGCCATCCGCGACCAGGCCCGCATGCTCCGCCCCCGCTTTCACACGATCATCGCCCAGCCCGGTCTCCAAGCCGGCATCGCCACCGACGACCAGCTGCTCCTCCTGGCGGGCGCGGAGAAGTACGTCCGGGACACCACCGCCGGCGACTTCACCGTCTACTGCAGCCCGTAGGGGTGGAGCGGGCGCGATCAGGCCGCGCCCGCGGTTGTCTCCTCGATCAGGGCGCCCAGGGTCTTGGTGGCTTTGGATGTCAGCCGGTAGGCACTGCGCCGAAAGGCATCCCAGGCTTCGCTGCGGTCGCCCGAACCCCTCCAGTAGCAACTCGGGGCCTATGCGCGGCAGTCCGCCGAGATCGGTGTCCGGGCAGGTTGAGGCTATGCGGGATCCAGCCAGTCCATGGGGATGAGGGCGTTGCGTTGTCCGTCGCGCGGGCGCCAGTTGTCGATGAGGGCGTCCTGGAACCAGCTTTCCCCCAGGTTGGCGTGGTCGCAGACGATGATCTGCAGGGCGCCTTCGTTGAGTTGGGCCACGTCACGCAGTAGTTCGAAGTAGCGGGTGACCGTGGCCCAGTCGGCGTCCTCGACCGTGGCCGCGTCGTGGATCTTCTCGGGGAAGAACGCCTGGGTGGGCTGGTCGAGCATCAAGAAGGCGGGCACGGGCCGGTCGTGGCGCCGCAGGTAGGTGTGCAGGGCGAGGTGGGCGACGAGGTGGTAGCCGATCCAGTTCTTCGCGCTGCCGATGCGGTTGAGCGGGAGCCTGCCGGTGGGGCGGCGCAGGACGACGTTGAGCTGGGACAGGCTGATGCGGACCTCGTCGGCCACGGCGGCCTGTCCGAGGTCGAGGCGCTGGGCCCAGGGGGTCATCAGGGCTGCGATGTCGGTGAGGCGGCGTTCGGTCTCGGAGGTGACGTCGTCCTCGTCGATCTGTTCCTGGAGGGTTTCCACCCGTTCCTGGATCAGGGTGAGGTTGTTGCGCAACCGGCCCAGGTCGTCGGCGGACAGTGTGTGGGCGGCGGTGAGTTCCTGGGCGATGCGGCCTTGGACATGGGCGATGCGCAGGTGTTGTTCCTGCAGGTTGCGCATGCGTTCGTCGCTGGCGGTGAGCTCTTTGAGTGCCGCGCCGTTGTGGCGCAGGCTCTCGGTGACGGCCTCGAGTTCGGTTTCCAGGCTGCGGCGGTGTTCCTGGCGTACGGGCTGGACGGTTTCGGCGTGGGCGAGTTCCTGTGCCAGGTGCTCGGTGAGTTCCGTGAGGTCCGCGGCGGACGGGTCGGGGTGTTCCAGAGTGCTGGTGCACAGGGGGCAGACGGTGGCGGTCCGGTCGGGCTGCTCGGGCCCCAGCAGGCCGAGGGTGGTGAGCCGGTCGAGCTGCAGGTGGAGTTCGCCGGTGAAGGCCTGTCCTTGTTCCTGCCAGCGTTCCACCAGGGCCAGGGCGTCGTTGAGTTGCTGCCACCGTTCGCGCAGGGCGCGGCGTTCCTCGGTCAGTGTCCGGCGGCGATCGCTCGTGTCGCTGGACTCCGCGAAGGTGGGCGCGGCGGCGAGGGCCCGGTCGAGGAGGCTCTGGGTGAGCGGGACGTCGAGGGTGGAGGGGACGTCGCTCAGGAGTCCTTCGCGTTCGGCCAGGCGTACCAGGGAAGTGCTGCGTTCGTCGGCGCCGGCCTGGCGGCGGGTGGCCTCGTCGAACTTGCGCTGGGCGGCCCGCTGTTCGCGCAGGGCATCGCCGAGTTCGTAGCGGCGCAGTGCCTGTTCGGGCCCTGCGGCGCCCAGGAAGTAGGGCAGGGTGTCTTTGAGGGCCTGGCCGATGCCGTTTTCGGTCTGGCGGTGGAAGAGGGCCTTCTTGTCGGCGATCTCGTTTTGGTTTTGGAAGCACAACAGCGCTGCCTGGGCGATGGAGACGTCGAACGGGGAGCGGGCGGCGCCGGTGGGGGGCTGGAAGCGGAAGTCCTCAATGCCCAGGCGGGCGCTGAGCTGGCTGCGGATGGTGGCAACGTTGGCGTTGGGGACGAGTTCGTCGGCGCGGGGGATGTCGAGGGTGTCGTCGCCGGTGCGGATCATGGCGTGGATGGTGGATGCTCCGGTGGGGCGCGGCCTCGCCAGGACCATGCGGGTGTCGCCGAAGGTGACCAGGAGGGCGTACCAGCCGACCGTCTGGTCGATGGGTTCGTCGGGCAGGCTGGGCTGCCGTCGGCCGAGGCAGTAGTCGACGATGTCGAGGATCTCCGACTTTCCTGTCTCGGATTCGCCGGTGAGGATGTTCAGCGCCCCGGGGCGGAAACGGAGGACCCGGGGAGTGGGCCGGCCGTCTCGGTGGTAGAGGGCCAGGGCGAGTAGCTGCATGACGGGTCTGGAACTCCTTTAAAGTCCAAGTGGGGCGAGGTCAGGGGCGGACGCCGAGGAGGGTGTAGGCGGTGGCCGGTTCGATCACGGCGAGCCAGCGTCCGACCAGCGCGGCGCGTCGGGCGCAGTCGGCGACTTCGTCGCCGGGCGCGGCCGTGGCGGGGCGCGGGGGACGCGGGCAGCTCAGGCCCACCTCGGTGACCTCTATGGCCGCATGGCGCAGGGCGGTGCGCAGGCTGGCGCGGGTGTAACCGGTCAGTTGCGCGGCCCGGCCGGCGAAGGCTGCCTGGTGGTGGGGGTATTCAGTGAGCCAGGCGGCCATCGAGCGGCTGGCTCGGACGGGCAGGTCAGCGCGGGTGTCCTGGGGCAGCACCAGCGGCAGGACGAGGAACGCACTGGGCCACGGCAGCGGCCGGCCGGCGGCTTTGGTCGCGGCGTGGATGCTGCTGGCCAGTAGGTAAGCGCCAAAGGCCGGGTTGAGCAGGGCCTGTGCCTCGGGCACACGGCGGGTGGGGGCCATGGTCACTGTTCCTGCTCGTCCTGCTCGTCGTCGGGATGCTGACACCGGGAGCTGTAGTCGGGGTGCCAGCCCACGGGGTCTTCGGCTTTCGCGGCGCGGTCGGCGAGGCTGTGCATGGTGCCGCGGCCGATCCAGCCCGCGGTGGTGCTGCCGGGGCGGGCGGGTTTGTCGGCGACCGCCTCCATGGTTCCGTCCAGCACCATCTGGCCGATGTCCTGCCGCCCCTGCTCGGGCATGTCGTCGGTGACCCGTCGGGTGCGTTTCGCGAAGACGTGGTCCCACTCATGCCACAGCTCCCGCTCGTAGTCCTCCAGTCCCCCTTCGGTGACCTTGAAGGTGCGCAGCCATTCCGAGCGCTGCGCCCGCGCGTAGTGATAGTCACGCAGGTGGGTGGCGATCTCCCGGTCGCTGAGATTGATCCACCGCATCTGCGCGACGACCATCTGGTCGTCGTAGGCGGCGATCTCGGCCTCGGTCAGGCGGCGCAGCGTCTCGGTGATGGGCAGGTTCGCCCCGGCGAACTGCTCGGTGATCTCTTCCAGGCGGCACAGCAGCTCCTGGGCGCTGACGCTGACGCGTCGCTTGGCCTCGTCCTTACGCTCCAGCAGACCGACGGACATCCGATACCACCACCCCTTGACCTGGTCGAGGACGGCGTCGCGGTGCGGGCTCGCCCTGATCGCCAATTCCTTGGCCAGACTAGAGTCGAGGTCTGACATCACCGGGGAACCGTCACAGATCTCGATGGCGTCGACGAGCCGGTAGCGCTCAGCATCGGTCAACTGAAGGAACAGCTGGCGGTCCTTGAGAGTGCCGTCGGGCCCCTCAGCGTCCTTGGCCACCTCGTCCATGCGGGCCAGGGCCCGTTCCACGTTGCGGTGCGCGCCTCGGCGCAGCACGAACGGGAAGGTGCCCTCGGCGGCGATCTGGGTGGTCACCAGACACAGCAGCGGCATCGACTCGGGCAGCGGGTGGGGTGCGCCCAGGAGTTTCAGGGCGTCGATCCACGAGGCCAGCGAGCGCCAGAAGTCCTTGCCCGTCTCGCTGAGTTGGCCTGCTTCCGCGCGGTGTTTGGACTGCAGCAGCTCTTCCGGAGTACCGGTCCCGTGCAGGAACTCGATGTCGTCGAGGACCTCCATGCGCACCTCGGCCGCGGGATCGTGCCAGCTGCGTTCGGCCAGTTCCAGGAGGGCCAGCTCGCACTGGTAGAGGTATCCGGTCATCTGGCCCGCCGCCGAGTGCGACCCTGCTTGCGCCACGTTCCCCACTACTGTTCGAATCTGCTGTACATCGCGGTGCGTCCCAGCAAGCGACGTCAGTCCCCCTGTTTCCGGCCACGGTGGCGGCCCTTCGCGCGCCGCGCACTCGGGCGCGCCGCGGCAGCACGCACCAACCTGCCTGCCATCCACAGTCATTGGCCCTGCTGCCGCAGGCAGAACCTATCATTAGGGGCAACAGCGGCCAGGCATTCCCAAAAGGCTGCAGTTTCTGCCGGCAGCACGTGGGGCGAGCGTCTACGGAAGGACGGGGGGCAGCTGCTCAGCCCCGGCCCCTCTGCGGCGGCGGTGAACCCCGCAGCCGGTAGACGGCCGTGCCGCGTCCGGTCAGGGCCGGTCGGGGCGCGGACGGTCCTCGGCCGGTGCCACGCAGTGGCCACCGTCCGTGGTTGGTGCCCGGTGTCCGTGAAGAAGGTGCGGTGTTTCGTCGGGATGGCGTCGGACGCGGGCCCGTCGCCAGGCGACGTTGAAAGAGAGTGCACCGGCATCCTCGTTCTGTGCCCGGCGCATCAGCTTGAGCGCCTGCCAGCTGGTGAGGGGGGACAGAACGCACCGCAGCAGCGCTGCGGAGCTCATGGTGCCGAAGCCTGGGTGGTGGCTGGTTCGGTGTCGAGCGAGAGCAGATCTTCGAGGGCGTGCGCGTGAGCGGGCTGACGGGCAGCGCGCATGGCGTCCGCGAGCAGCTGCATGAGCATGCGTTTTTGCTCCTCGCGGGGGAATTGGTTGAAGAAGTCCCGCAAGATGGCCAGGACTTGGATCTCAAAGGGTTCGTTTCTGGCGTGGGGGTAGCGGGCCAGTTGGCGGGCGATGCCTGCGAGTGCCTGTTCATCGGGCAGCTTGGCCGGGTCGGCCTCGGGGCGGTGCAGCAGCCAGGCCAGGAGGGCTGCGGGGTCCGAGAGCTCGGAGGCGAGAGCTTGGACTCGCTGGCTTTCCAGGGCGTCCGTGATGCCTTGGGCACGGGCAGCGTTGAGCAGGTCGTCCACGGCTGCCCGGTCCTGGGGCGCAAGGGTGAGGCGGGCGGTGGCGGAGGCTGTGGTCCCGCTGACGGTGGTGCGGTGGATGCGCAGATGGCGGGCGCAGGCGTCCTGGGCGGTGGGCAGGTCGATGGGGTCTTTGTCTCGTACGGCGTCGGCTGCAGCGGTCCTGAGCGCCTCCCGTACGTGGTCGGCGCTCTGGTCGGGGTCGTAGAGGCCGTCGGGTTCGGCGTGGACCGTGGCGGTGATGACGGCGGTGAAATGGATCCCGGGGCGGCAGCTGCGCAGGATGGCCGGGAAGTCGGTGACGGCTCGCCGCAGGGCGCGGCGGCGAGCCCGCTGGGTCCGGTGGGTCATGGGCCCTCCTCCCGCCGGGCTCCGTTCGCCGAGGGCGTGCCGAGCCCGATGACTGCGCGGACGCCGGGGTCCGGTTCGGCAGTCGGCGGCGGCGAACCTGCGGGACTGATGGGTACGGGCAGCGCAGCGCGGGGGACCGCGGCCACGGGCGGCGTGCCGAGACTGTCCGGAGGCTGGGAGGTTTGCACGGTCTGGGTCTGGGTGGGCGTGGTGGTGTCGGGGGTGTGGGTGTGCCGGTAGCTGAGCATCAGGCGTTTGCGAAGCTCGACAACGGCGGGGGGCGTGGTGGCGGGACCGGAGCGGCCCATGAGGAAGGCGGCCATGGGCCCGGTCATCAGGTGCTCGTCGATGACACGGTCGAGGACGCGGATGACGGCGTCACTGTCGACGACGGCGTCGGCGACGGCTTGGGCCCAATCGGTCAGCAGGGCTTCGGCCGGTTCGTCGAAGGCCGGTTCGGCCAGGACCGCACACCAGCCGGTGACCAGGTCGTCGGCGGTTGCCGGGTCGGTGAGCGCGTTGGCGAGCAGCAGGTTGGCCGGGGAGGCGGGTTCGGCGTGCGGTGTGAGCAGGGCGATGAATGCCCTGCGTCCGGCGCGGTAGCCCTTGTCGTCCGCGGTGGTGGTGGTCCAGGCGGTGACGGCTTCCCAGACTTGCGGCAGCAGACGGACGTGGGAGGCCATGGCGCGTAGGGCTTGTTCGGCGGCGGTGACGGCGCTGTCGCGCTGTGGCCGGTCCAGGACCCAACGCAGGCAGGTGAGTGCCTGGCGCGGGTACAGGGTGGCGAACTCGCCCTGGCAGGCGACGGCGGAGACGGTGGCCGTGCCTTCCGCGCCGCTCGCCGCCCAGCTGCGCAGCCGGGCCCGGACGTCGGCGCCCAGGTTCGGGTGCTGCGCGGCGGTGGCGAGCATGGACGCCGCGGCCTGGTGTCCTTGCGTACCGGAATTCGCCCAGGCCTGGGCGATGTCCAGGGGTTTGAGGTCGTTCTCGGTGACGGCGAGGTCGACGAGGAGCTGTGCGATCGCGTCGATGCGCGGGGCGGCAAGGCCTCTGGGGGCGGTGAGCTGCTGTATCCAGTCCAGTAGTGGCTGCTGCACGTCGCTGAGCTGCCGCCACGCATAGCGCAGCACTGCCGCGGAGTAGCCGGGCAGGTGGCGGAAACTGACGTGTTGTCCGTCGACCTTGGCCTGCACGTTTTCCAGGCGGGTGGCGAGTCCGGGCGCGGTGAGGATGTCGCTGATGTTGCGGGCTTCGTCCTGTCTGAGGAGTCTGCGGGCGGCCTTGAGGACGTCTCCTTGGCTGTGTCCGTCCAAGATGATGGCCGCGAGCAGCAGAGCCCGGTCGTCGGCCTTGCCCTCGGTGTTGGTGAAGGTGGTCCTGACCAGGTCGTGCCAGCCCAGCATGGTGGCGCGGGCCGTGCCGAGAGCGTCGGGATCGGTGCCGTCGATGCGGCTGAGTGCCACGGCGAGGCCTGCGGCGTCGGCCGGGGGCATGTCGGGGCGCAGCAAGTCGGCCAGGCTGCCGCGCTCGCCCGGGGCTGCGGCATGCAGCCATCTGTGTTTGGCCGGGTCCGGGTACAGGACGTTGAGGTGTCTCTCCAGCACCAGGTCACCGCGGGGAGCGGCGGTGGCGGCGACGGCGACGCGTCCCATCTGCGGATCGCGTCCTGCCGGCCAGGCGGCCTCGCCGGTGAGGACGATGAGGCGGGATCCCTTCTGCCGCAGCACGTTCGCGTGCCCGAGGATCTGCTTGGCCGCCGCCGCGGGGTCGGGCCAGTGCTCCCCCGAGACGTTCGAGGAGGTAGCCGCGGCCTGGTTCGTGTGGGAGCAGGTCCTTGTCCGGGGCGTCCCAGTCGGGCAGCACGTGCTCCAGGAAGAGCGGTCCGGCTGTCGGACCTGGTGTGGAACGCTCGAGGGTGGGGTCGGTGAGCGCCCTGAGGGCGGCGGCGGTCTTGCCCGTGCCCCGTCTGCCGCTGATCACCACGATGGGTTCGTCCTGGCGCAGCAGCTCCAGGACCCGGGGTGTCGTGGTGAGCCGGTGTCCCCTCTGGTCGACTTTGACCCAGGCCCGGCGCACGGCGCTGATTTCGGCTTCCGTGACCGCCAGCGTCGACAGCGTCGGATGCTGGTGCAGGTTGATGTCGCCCGCCGCCTGGTAGACGGTGGAGTACTGGTTGTCGCTGGCACGCAGCTGCGGCCCGGCCGGCAGGAGGCCGTCGATCTGTGCGGTGGGATGCGTCACGGCCCGGTCAGGCCCCCGGCTGGCGCGGCGGGACACCGTAGTTGATGCCGCCGGTTCCGGCGTTCACGCTGCCCAGGGCCTGGACGACCTGACTGTGGGTGTTGTGCTGGGCGCTCAGGGCCGGGCCCTGGCCGGCCGTCTCCGTCTCGTCCTTGGGCAGCAGGGCGCGCAGTTCCTCCGCCATGTCGGGGAAGCGGTCGAGGTAGGCGGCAAGCTGCAGGGCCAGCCGCCGTTCGAGATGGAGCCGTGTCTGGTCGTCCGCAGGCTCATCCGCGCGGGTAAGGATCTGCTCCGCCTCGTCGAACAGGGCCAACTGCCGGTCGGCCGCGTCCTGCCCGTCTCGGCGCAGGAACCGCCCGAACGTCCCCCGGACCGCTTCCCACCCCCCGCGGACCATCTCCCCGATCAGTGCGGTCACGCCCTGCGACGCGAGAGCTGTGGCATCGAATGCGGCGTCCATGTCAGTCCCCCCTGGCCTGCCTGCGCTGAACCCCAGCCGTGCGATCACAGCGTGCGAAAGATCATGCACAGTCAGCAACCCCCGAGGTCGCATATGACGGAAAACCCTGCAGCAGCTGTCATTGGGCATGGTTCATGACGTCGTACGGCATAGGCCTTTCCTTCTCTGTGCGCGGATGCCAGCCACGCAGCCCAGCGCCGCCCCTGGTCAGACGTTCGAAAGGTTCCGGTCCGGAGCCTTTCGGCTGTCTCCCCGCCGCCGCCCGTTCCCGCTCCGGCAGGAATGGCGCGAAGCAGACACCCAGTCGGCTGCGGGTGGCCGTGTGCCCCGGTTCCTCACCACGGGGCTGGCATGCAGCCCCGGCACCGGCCGCGAAGACGCAGAACCCGGGCGCACAGTGCGACGCCTGGTGCAGTCCTACGTCGAACGGGCACTGCACCAGACGGCGTCGCCGGGCGGCGGTCTCACTTGCCACCCCACGCCGTTGCGACGGTGCACCGTGCTCCAGAAAACGGCCCGGCCGCGGCGGCTGCCCCCGTGGTGAGCGATGCATGGGTTCGGGGAGGGGTGTCGGTGCCGGCGCGTACAGTCTCTGCGACGTTATGGGGCACGTACACAGGTGGTCACGTTGGTCTCGGGACGACCGGTCGATCCGGAAGAGGCGCGGCAGCTGATGCTGCGCAACGGCTGCAGGCCGAAGGCCGCCTTCACCAAGGCGACGGATGCGTGGCCCAGCACGTGCGAGAGGTGCGGCGCGGACATCGATCCGACGTACGACAGCATCGCCTCCAAGGCGAGAAAGCACGGCGACGCACCGCGCGGTTGCCGTGACTGCGCCGATCGCGCGCTGGCCGAGAAGTACCGGTTGGACGAGGCGGAGTTGGCGAAGACGATCGCCAAGGCCAACGTCAAGCTGCTCGAGCCTTACACCAACAACAGAACGCGAGTGGAGAGCATCTGTCTCAACCAGGGCTGCCCGCGCCAGAACAAACCGATCAAGGTTCTGATCAAGGCGGTCCGCCGGGGCGCCATGGCCTGCAAGTACTGCGCCCAGCGGGCGATTGATCCGGATGCGGCCGTCGCCATCATGCGCCGCAAGGGCCTGGTCGAGCCTACGGCCGCCTATGAACGGGTCGATGAGCCGTGGCCGGGCATCTGCCAGCGCTGCCGTCGCGTCGTGCAGCCGCGGCTGCACAACGTCATGCAGGGCCAGGGGGCGTGCGTCCACTGCGCCCCGAACACCCCGCTGACCAAGCAGCAGGCGTGGGACAGGGCAATGTCCTACCGGTTCCGCCCGAGCGACCCGGACGCCTTCGAGAGCACCAACACCCCCTGGGCGGGCACCTGCATGGACTGCTCAAGCCCGGTGAACCCCTGCCTGGGGAATCTCTACCGTGGCCAGGGCGCCTGCAACTCCCGCAACTGCAAGCTCACCGGATTCAAGGACACCGAACCAGGGCTCGTCTACCTGGTGCAGCGGGCCTCGGACCCGGCCATGGCGAAGATCGGCATCTGTGAGGACTCCGCACGCAACACCCGGCTGAAGGTCCACACGCGCAACGGCTGGGAGGTCGCCTACACCCGGTCCTTCACGGTGGGGCTGCACGCGCGGCTGGTGGAGAGGGCCATCAAGCGGCTGTGGTTCACCGAACGCGGCTGGAGCAACGGAGCGGCCCGCGGGGAGGACTGGAGCGACGGCTACACCGAGACCGTGCTGCTCGACGGCCCCGCGCGTGGCGAGCCATGGGCGCTGCTGACGCCGCTGGCGTTGTGGACGGACGTCATGGTCGAAGCCGAGCGGCTGGGCTTCGACCTGGATGAGGAACGCGCCGAGGCGTCCGCATCAGGCTGACGGTCGGCCCAGCGTGCGAACGAGCCAGACGCCATCATCCGCCGGGGCAGGAGCAAGGGCGGCAGCGCACGCGGAAGTACTCGCTGTCGGTGGGTTCGGCTCCGATCCGGCGCCTGTGTGTTAAGCATGACAAGGTGCGAGTGACACGGGTGCTAATTGAAGGCTTCAGAGGCTGGGGACATCTCGATGTGCGTCCCGGCAGCCACGTGTTGGTGGCGGGGGTCCCCCGCGCCGGACGCACCGACCTGATCACCGCCCTTGCCCGGGTCCTGGATCCGGATGCCGCGCGTGGTGCCGCGCTGTCCGATCTGCATCAGCGACCGGCCGTCCTCGACGGTGCCGGCTCTGCCCCGGCTGAAGCGGTCGGTGACGTGGCCGAGGGGCAGGCAGAAGCAGTCGCCGAGGTCCCAGCCGCTGATGTTGTCGGCGCGGAAGGTACAACAGGAGAGGACGCGTCCGGCGACAACGGCGCCACAGGGCGGCCTTCCGCTGCGGTGCCGCAGCGGGTGCAGGCCGCGCAGGTCGAGGTAACACTGACCGATTTCGATCCCGATGTGCAGCAGTTGCTCGATGGGGTCCTGGAGCCGCTGGAGGCATCCGGATGCGCGAGTGAGGATCCTGATGCGTTTGCGGATGCTCCACTGTGCGCGCGGCTGGCCTATCGCCTGAGCTATGACGAGGAAGCCGAGACGCTGGAGTCGGTGGTGTACTTCCCGGCACGCAGCAACCCGGCGCTCGGCCAGTACTCCCGGGTTCCGGCCGCCACCCGGCGGATGCTGCCGGTGGTCACCCTCGATGCCGGCCAGCCCCTGCAGTTGCGTGCCGGGGCCGGCTTGCGGCGCATCCTCGACGAACGGGACGCCAAGGCCGGTGCCGCAGCGTTTGATGCGCTGGCCCAGGCCGTCGCGGAGGCCGTGTCAGCGCTGTCGGCCGACCCGGCTGTGACCGAAGCCGTCAACGCGGTACTCGCGGTCGGCGGGACAGGGGAACGGATCGGCGATGCCCCGCTCACCGCGGAGCAGGTCGGCTTCCGGGCCGAGGACGGGTCGGTGGCCGCACTGCTGCGGACCCTGCGCGCGGCGCTGCATCTGGATGCAGGCGGCATGCTGGGGCTGGCGCAACACGGCAGCACGGTCAGCGCGGTGTTGTCGATGGCCGAGGCGATGCTGCTGGCCACGGTGCCTGGAGCAGTGGTGCTGGCCGATGACTTCGGGGACCAGTTGGATGCTCCGGCCACCGAGCATCTGGCGGCCCTGCTGCGCGCCCGCTCCGGGCAGGTGTGGCTGTCCACCCGGCGGCCGGAGGCCGCCCGGGCCTTCGAGCCCACCGAGGTCATCCGGCTGGTGCGGCACGGCGGCGTCCGCTCCCACCATCAGCTGACCCTGATCACTGACCGCAAAGCGCTGGTGGCGATGCGGCAGTGGCACACCCAGCTGCTGGCCGCGCTGACCGCTCCCACGGTCGCCATCACCGAGGGCCCGCATGACGTGGCCGTGCTGAGCACGGTCGACCGCCACAAGCCGCCCACCTCACTCCCCCTGTCCGCCCACGGGGTGCGTCTGGTCGCCTCCGGGACTGGAGGCGAGGGCGGTATCAGCCAGATTCCCCGCATCGCCAACCTGGCACGCCAGTTGGGCTTCCGCGTCCTGGCGGTGATCGACCGCGACAAAGAGAGCGACCAGACCGCCGACGAGCTCGCCAAGATCCAGGCCGCGTGCGATGCGGTGGTCCGGCTACCTCCCGGTGCCATCGAGCGCGCCCTGGCCGACGGCCTCCCGCTGCAGGCCCTCGCCGACGCCAGCGCCACGCTCACCGCGTACAACATTCCCGACCCCATGGGCGGCCAGCTCACCGAGGACGCGGTGACCAACCTGTGCAAGGTGATCCACAAGCAGGGGCTGCACGAACAGTTCCTGGAAGCCCTCTACGCCGAGCCCAACGCCCCGCACCCGCCGGTAGTCTCCATGACGCTGGCCCTCCTGCAACTGGCTGCCGGTCCCTCCTACAGCGGGCCGCAACTGATCGATGTGCCCACCATCTCCCGGCCGACAGGCGCCTGATGAACTATCAGGCACGCGAAGACCAACGCGCGGTGATCGAGAGCGCTGCGCCGGTGCTGGTGGTCAGCGGCGGCGCCGGCACGGGCAAGACCACGACCGCGGTCGCCGCCGCCCGCGCCCACCTGGAAGCAGCGGACGAGCAACTGCTGCGGCTGCGGCAGGAAGCAGCCCGGCGCGGACAACGCGCCCACCTGCCCGCTGCGACACGGGCGTTGTTTCTCTCCTTCTCGCGTACCGCCGTCGCCCAGATCATCGACCGGGCCTCGAACGTCATCGGAGAGCTGCGGCCACGGCTGGAGGTGTCGACCTTCCACGGCTTCGCCTGGAGGGTCATCACCGGCTTCGGCGCGCACCACGGCTTCCCGCCTCCGCAAAGCGTGCTCAGCCAGGCCAACCAGACCGTGCCCGGGGCCCCTCCCGGACTCACGTACAGCCAGCTGATGCCGGCCGCCTGCCGGCTGCTGGCCCTGACCAAGGTCCGCGACCACTACGCCGGGCGCTACACCCTCGTCATCTGCGACGAGTTCCAGGACACCGACGCCACCGAGTGGGCCTTCCTGCAACAGATCGCCCCCGCAGCACGCCGCATCCTGCTGGGCGATGTCAACCAGAGCATCTACGAGGGCCCGTTCAAACCCGGCGTGAATCCCGCCGCCCGGATCGCGGACGCCATGGCCCTGCCCGGTGCCCGCCGCATCGACCTGCAGGCCGCCAGCTACCGTGACCCCTCCGGTGTACTGCCCGCCGCTGCGGAAGCCGCCCGTCAGCGCCGCTTCACCGACCCCGCCCTCCGCACGGCCGCCGAGCAGGGACGCCTGACCGTCACACGGATCACGGACGACACCGGCTACGCGCAGGTCGTCGAACTCGCCCGGGCCGCCCGCCAGAAGAACCACACTGTCAGCATCTTCACCCACACCAACATCGCCACCACCTCCCTGTCCGACGCCCTCACCGCGGCCGGCCTGGTCCACGAACAGGTCGGCTTCCCCGAAGCCCACGCTGAAGCACTCTGCGCCCAACTCGCCCTCATCCAGCACGCGCTCGGGCACAAGGGCGCCCAGGTACGGCGGGCGCTGGCAGTGTTCATCACCGCCAGCCTGCGCAACAAGCAGCTCTCCCCGCTCGCGTCCCAGGTGCTACAACGGACCAACCAAGAGCTGGAACGGACTCTGCGCCAGCTCGCCAAAGACCTGCGGTCAGCCGGGCATGGTCCCGGCGCCGACATCGACCGCCTCGCCGACATCGTCACCGGCGCCTACGCCCGCATCGGAACCTTCCGAGGCCAGGAAGCCTGGCTCCAAGCCTCCCCCACCGCCCGCCGCGCACTGCGCCTGCTCAGGGAGGATCAGAGCATCACGGCGGTGGCCGAGGAACTCCGCCGTGCCCGCGACGAAACCCTGGTGGGCGACACACGGCCGCGCCCGCGCCCGGTGCAGGTGATGAACCTCCACCAGACCAAGGGACGCGAAGCCGACACCACCATCCTGCTGCTGGCCGATGATGAGTACTACGGCCCTGAAGGCGAACCCTTCCCCAACGGCTCACGGCTGCTCTACGTCGTCATGACCCGCGCCCGCCACCAGGCGCACCTGGTCGTCCCGGCCAACTCCCACCCTCTGTGGGCGCCCCTCATCGCCGCCCTGGAATAGCCCTCCCCCGCCAACAAGCCCCGCCCGCAGCCGCGGGGACAGCGCGCCAGCCAGACGCAGCGGCTCATGCAGCCCAGAGCCAGCGCGCAGAGGAAAGGGACCAGCCTGCACGACGACCCCAGCGCCATCGCATCGTTGCTGCGAGAGAGGTTCAGACGACGGCTGCCGTCCAGCCTCAACGAGCTGACCGGACCCGAGCACGGGAAACGGTGGAGCTGCCGCTGCACATCGCCTGGTCCGGACTGCGCGCCCTCGATCTGGACCTGCCACGCCAGCGCATGAGCCTGTATCGAACAGTGCTCGCCGAAGGCATGCGCGACGACCTATGCCACTTCCTCAACAGGGACATCCTGCTCGAGCTGTGGCCAGTGCTCCACAAGCTCATCAGCAGGGCCATCAAGTATGTCTGGGAAGAAGCGTTCCCCGAGCTGCGATCATGATCAGCTTCCGGTAGCACAGGAGCTCCCCGGCGCGGTTACTCAGAGTACGGTGCGAGTCGGGACACGCCAGCAACTACGAGTGCATCAACTACCCGTTGCCAGTCGGCTGTCATGCCCGCGTCGGCGACAGCTTGGCGCAGTTCGATCAGCCATGACGTGAGTAGATAAGTGCGGTTCGCTACACGGCTGGGATCGGCGAGGACAAGATTCGCCACCCACGGAAGGCCAACGCGCGCCTGGTCCTCGGCCGGTAGGGGCTTGATGAAGGCGATGAGCTGATCCACGCATGCGACGTGGCCCTGAGCGAGGGGCAACCAGCGGGCGACGGTGTCCTGCCACGCCAGCGGATCCCACCAGACGATGGGCTCGCCCTGGACTTCCCGGTAGAGGTAGGCAGCTTCGGGGGCAGGGTTGGGCAGGAGCGAAGCCAGGGCTGAGTGGTACTCGCTCCGCCCTGCGAAGGGTGTGTGCCCGGAGGTCTGCAGCGCGATCACATGGGCGACAACCATCGGCCACGTCCGCCGTGCGGTGGCTGCTCTGTCCGCAGACTCCTCGGCAACGGAAGACAGCGCGCACAGGAAACTTTCCAGGCGCGTCGCGTCGTCGGCATAGGCATCGATGTGCTGGAAGACGGGTGCGTCCTCGCCTGTGCTTGCCACCGTAAGCAGTGCCCGCGCCGCGATCAGGGCATGGGTACCGCGACTGTCCATGTCGTCCTCGGCAGCAAGCAACGAACGGCGGTGCGCTGCGAGGAGTACCGCAAGGAGTTCGCAGGCCGAGGCCGAGACGCAAATCGACGCCGTCGCTGCCGGGCCAAGGGCCCTGATCGCCCCGTCAAGGCGGTCTACATAGATGGACTCGGCGGTGGCTTCGGCGAGCGAGTGCGCGACGGGATCGTCGAGTGCGACGACCTTCAGCCGGCCGGTCTCCGGATTCCAGTCGCCGAGGACGCAGTCGCGCATCGTCTCGACCGTCAGCTGGAATGCCGTTTCGTGATGGCAGGTGCTGTTTCCGGCTGGGCACGCCGCCTGCCAAACACAGTCGAGGCCACGGGCCAGGTGCACACGAACCTCGTTGACGATGGAACGCGCCAGCTTGCCTGCTGCGGCAGCGGCCTGACGGTACGTCGTGAAGCCGTCCTTGCCGTCAACCTGCGCGCGGAGCTCCGCGGCAGCAGGCAGAAGAAGGAGCGGCAGTGCCCGTGCAGCAATGCGGTCCGCTCCTTGATCGAAGTATGACTCCTCGGATTCGAATCGACGTGGTGATGCCGCGCCCTCCCCGATGCGCAGGAGTGTGCCGACGGCGAAGCGCAGTGCATCGACGGGCAGGTCGACGCCGTCCACGATGGCTGCGGTGAGTGCCGTCGCGGCCACCACGGCGGGTGCGTCCCACTGATCGCTGGAGTCGAGGCCGGACGGGTTCTCGAGGAGTTCTTGGGCCACTGCCAGGTCGGAGACCAAGTCGTCCACGCCGACGGCCTCGTCCTTGCCGTTCATGGGATCGATGTAGTAGCGGACGCTGAGCCGAATGGCCTCGTGGGCGCGTTCCGTTTCGACGTTCCTTGCCTGCAGCGCTTCAGCAACGTCTTGGGGCGGCGTGCTTTGGATCTGCAGGCCTCCTTCCACTTGCTGCGCCTGGTAGGTGCCGCGGTCGAGGACGCTGGCCCAGGCACGCACAGGCGCGAGCTGTTCCTGGGCGGCTGCCTCGTCGAGCTCGCCGAGTTCTTCCTCTGCCAGTCGCCTGGCTGTTGTGACAAGCCGTTGCCCGATCAATCGCAATTCGTCCGTTCGTTGATCGTCGGCGCGCAGCACCATCATCATGGCTGCTTCCCGCAGCGACGATTGTCGGCGCTCGGGTGCCACCAGTCCATCGGCGGCTGCCCGCAAGCCGTTCGCTTCCTGGACGACACGTGCGAACTCCAGGTGCCAGATCGCCGGCTCGGTGAGATAGCGGTCGAGCAGACGGTCTGCGTGTTCCAGGTGACGAACGAGCAGCCCGACGACCAGGCCGACCATCGCCAGGTTCTCGCAGTCCTCAAGCAGGATGGCGACCAGCGTGGCCAGGGGGACGTCCGCCTCGACCAGTTGGTCACACATCTGCTCCAGCGCCTGCAGGGCGCTCATACAGGGATAGGGACCGACACCGGTCCCCCGGTACCAGAGCCAGACATGCTCGTCTCCGACGTAGGTCCGGCGCGCCCCGGCGACGTCGAGGTTGATGCGGTAAGCGACGAGGTCGTGGTCCTCGATCCGAGCACTGTCGTGGCGGTGACCGCCTGCGAGGGTCCGTGCGCGCGCCAGTGCGGCGTGGTTGAGCATGCGGTTCAGTACCGAGACGCCGTTGCGGAAGTCCGAGCGGAGCAGCGGCATGAACGGGCCGCGGTACCAGGCCGCAAGAGGGCCCACGCCGAGCCTGCGAGCGTTATGACGCCGGATGCCGTACTGGTGGAGTCTTGCCCCGTCTTGGTCCTCGTTGATGTAGTAGGCCTCGGTCAGCTCGGCAAGGAAACCGCGCCGGTACATGGCCAGCGCCCGGCCGGTCAGTACCTCCTCGACGGCGGGACCGGCCCATGCCGGCGCATCGCGCGCAACGCGACGCAACACGGCCTCGCCGTCCTCACCGAGATCCGGGCCGAGCAGTGCCAGCAGTTCAACCATGAGTTCGTCGGTGATCTCACGGGGGAGCTGAAGCCGTCGACGACGGCGCTCGCGCTGACGACTGTCTCCCATGGAGAGCAGCCGCTGCCTCGCCAGGTACTGGCGCTCGGCTTCGGCATCCTCCGGTGGCAGGGCCGCTTTGGCCGCAGCCGCGGCTGCCTGCTCGTCGTTGAGTCGGCGGTCGGCAGCGGCGCAGGCGGCGAGCAAGCGGTCGTGCAGCCTGACCCGGAGCGGATATCCGGCAGGTGTATCCGCGATGATGACTGCGTGGAGCCAGTCCCGCAACATGTCCTGCACGTGCTTGCCTTGTCGCCAAGGTTCTTCGTCGTCGAGGAGCAGGGCGATGAACGGCTCGGCTGCGGCGATCCGCACCAGTCCCGCTTCGTTGTGCAGCCGCTGGTGCACGAGACGGATGAGTCGCCGCAGGCCGGTGCCGGGCTCAGCGCGCAGCGTCAGCCAGGCCTCGCGCAGGACCGGGTCGGGCGCTCCGAGTGTCAGGAGCGCTTCACCGGGCACGTCTCCCCAGCGGTCCCCATGGCCTGCCGCGACCAGGTCGTCGAAGGCCTGCTGCAGGCGGGCGAACCTGCCACGCAGAGGGGCTCGCGGAGTGTCGGGAGCGGCAAGCAGTGTCTGGCAGGCAAGGCGTGCGGCACCGAGCGCCCAACGCGGCACGCCGGCCTCGACCAATCTCGCCGTGGGGTGGCCGGCCGAGAGGAAAAGCCGGGCGATCGCATACCGGCGCACTTCGTCGTGGGCGAACTGCGGGCCGATGGCGAACGGGTCGTCCGTGTGCGTGCGCAGCACCCCGTCCTGGCGAAGTCCGGCAAGTGCTGTGGGATCGATCGCTCCGACGACCTCCAGGGGGTCTCCTTGGCCGAGTTCCAGGGCGGCCAGGCGGAGAAGGGCAATGTTCCGGGCGTCCGGGGTCCCGCGTTCAGGACGCTGGCGGAGCACCAGTCCCGACCACACCTGCTGCATGGCATCGGCGTCGCTGAGGGGTGTTGTCTTCACGCCTCCTCGGACGAGCAGGTCCACCACCACGGGTCTGCGCAGCAGCTCACGTGACCGCGAGTCCTCCGCGAGGGCCGACAACTCGTCAAAGACTGCGACGATTTCGGCTACCTGGGCATCGGTCAGCAGTGGTACCTCAAAGCCAGCGGCCTCCCCGACGCAGCGATCGTTGATCGTGTCACGGACCACTTGTTGGGCGTCGTTCGCTGTGACGGCGACAACTTTGACGTCGGCCTGGCCAGCCGCGTCGATCAGATAGAGGAAGGGGTCCAGCATGCCCTCGGCGAGCGCATCCGCGCCGTCGATGACAAGGAGGCGCCGGGGGGCGCTCAGCTCGCCGAGAAGCGCGGTGAGCGAGGTGCCGAGTACGGACTCCAATTCCACAGTGGTCGGGGGAAGGTGCCGCAGGTTGATACACGCCACCTGCGTGGAATCGGGGTCCTGTGCGGCTTCGGTGAGCGTGCGGACGACCAGGGCGCTCTTGCCCACGCCGGAGTCACCGTGCGCGACGACCGCCGCCGCCGGGGACTCCACGAGCTGGAGCAGCTGACTGGCCGTATCGCTCCGGTCAAGATGCACCGTGCGACTGTCCTCGGCAGCGATCTCGTCGCGCACCGACGCAAGCGCGCGTTCGTGAAGGTGACTGAGTGCCCTCCATCCTTGCCGGTGGTGACGCGTGGCCGAGTCGAGGACCTGGTGCGCATCGCGCCGCAGAAGACTCAGGTCGACGGTGGCTGCCTTCGGCGGGTACTCGTCAGCCAGGGCAACGAGCCGTTCCAGCAACCGCATAGCCCCGTAGAGATCCGTGCCGCGGGCCACAGGGATCAGGGAGTTCGTTACTCGGGCCCAGTCCAGTTCATCCGGTGTCTCGAGTCGAGGCATGAGCACGGTCAGCCGTGACAGCAGCTCCCAAGTGCGCTGTTCGACGAGTTGTGTGCTGGGGTCGGCGGCGCCGAGCGTGGCCAGTGCGAGTTTGACGAGTTCTTCGATGTGCGTGAGTCGTGTGCGAACGCCGGCGGAGAACTTCCGGTGCGTCCGGAGGAGGCCGAAGAAGTTGGGCGCATCCTTTTGTGTGACGGCCTCGGCAGCGAGTACCGCCAGCTGCTCCGCGTGCTCTTGCGGACCGGCGACGACCAGCGCCGCCCGGTGTTCGGGCCCGTCTGTGGGTGCGTTGAGGACCTCCTGCACGAACGTGCAGATGAGCTTGGCGCTCGACTCGTTGCTCTGCACGAGATCAGGTGCGCGGCGTACTGCGATGGCGAGCACCAGGGACGGCTCTGGCTCGTCGGCACGGGCCGCGTGGATGACGAGGTCGTCAACCGAGTGTTCCGGTGCCTGCTGAAAGGCCACGCTGACGACTGACCGGCTGTCGCCCAGCTCGGCCGCTCCATCGCCGAGGAGGAGATGGGCGAGGTACTGGACGGCGACTTTGCGCTCGAAGGTGACGCCGCCACCACCTGTCGCGTACGGGCTCATCCCGGTGGGAGCCGGAGCGTCCGCGGCGCTCACCCGGGTCTCCTCCAGCCACGTGCGCAGCACGTCCTTGTCGGTGTTGAGGCGCCACTGCTTGGCACGCCCGACCTGGCTTGAGGTGGCGAACCCGGCCTCTCGGAGCTTGTCCAGCGCCGCTGTCGCCGTGGTCGGAGACACGTCCAGGGCCCTCGCGACCATCCGGCCGGACAGGGGCGTGGCCGTGCTGGCCAATGCCTCCAAGGCCCTGTACGCGTTCTCGCCCAGCATGCCGCGGAGCAGGTCGACGGTTGAAGTCACACCACCACCATAAGCCTTGATGTCCAGAGCAGTTGGACATCAAGAAGATTTGCGCGGTTGTGAAATCCGGCGAGCGGGCGAGACTCCGCATGGTCTCAGCCCTGGCCGCAAGTCCGTGAAGATCTCAGCGGCCAGGCGCACGACCGCCAGTTCCCGCTTGACGCCACGTCGTATCAGCCGGTGCCCTGTTCGCCGGTTCGATGCGACACCGCTGCGCGGGACAGCAGACCGCCGGATACCTGCCGCTCGACTGCAGCGACACCTGCGGCATCAACCGCATTGGCCTCTACCTCCCCCGACCCGGCATCCCGATCACGTGGCCCGTCCCGAGTTTCTCAACGCCCTCGGCGCTGACACACCGCTCCCCCAACGGTGCACCATCGCCGTCGGGCGAAGCACTCGCCGCAGTCGCCGACGGTGTGGGGGACGCTGAGACCCAGGGATCCAGGAAGGCGGCATCACGAGGGGCAGGGCGGATGGGACAGCCATCACGGCAGGGTGCAGCTCGCGCGGTTGGAGCGGCGCCACCCATCGCCCACCAGTTGTGCTCAAGCCACGTACCCGAACAGGCAGCCTCACGGGCTGGTCAGAGGAGAGAGCTTCGGTGACGCTCCAAGACCGGTCAGCAGACTGATCCTGGGCACGGCCTTTCCGGCGCGCAAACGTCCCCGGCGTTCTTCGGTGAGCGCTTCAATGGTCGTGTCTACCCACTGCGTTTTGGCGGTGGCCATGATGAGACCGGACGCGCCGACAGCTGCGCACCCCTCCATGAGCTTGCTGGCCTCGTTTCGCCGCTGGCCAGGGCTCCTGCCAAGAGAGTCGTTGCTCTTGGCCTCCCCCAGCCACAGTTCCTCCGTGGTGGCGAGGGCGAAGTCCATCTCGACGAATCGCTTGCCGTCCTTGAGGAGTTCGAACTCCTCACATACCAAACCTCGTCGCGCCCAGTACTGGTTACGCAGATACTGCGTGGCCAGCAGTGGCACGTCTCCATCGTTCGTGACGAGCTCCAGCACGGCCGGGTGCAGGTCGTAGAACCAGCGGGGCTCGTCTGCGGCTGGCTTCCAACGGTTCTTAGCGAGCTGGTTGTCCCCTCCGCAGCGCCTGCAGCGGTAGCTCTGACTGATCTCGGCGAGAGGATAGAACTCCAGAATGGGGCAGTGATCGCAGCCCAGGATCAGCCCGCGCCGCAGCACACCTTGTGACGTCCACTGGTCGATCTGCTCTCTGCGAGCGGCCAGTTCCCAGCTGCTGTCGTCATGCGCTTCGATGGCCTCCCAGGACAGCACGACCGCAGACTTCAGCTTCCACCAACTGCCTTCCGGGCAGCCGGTGTTCGGGGCGTCGGAGGTGAAGCGGTGCAGGAGCGGCCAACCGGGGCTGGCGGCCAGTGCCTCCGAAGCGGCACGGGACCCAAGGAGCCGCTCGGTGATGGCAGCACGTCTGCCGGCAGGGCTGGGCAGAATGGTGATGTCGTTCGCTGCGGCGGCGACCTGCAGGATGCGTTTGATGCCGGGCCAGGCCAGTTTGGGAGACGCCAGCGAGCCAGCCAGCGAAGCCCCGCTCGGTACGAAGTCGTAGCGGTGCGACCAGTAGGTGATGCCTCCGTCGGCTGCGCGGACGAAAGTCTCCCATGGGCTTTGGCCTGTTGCCGTGACGGTGGACGAGTCCAATACGACGAGAGGCGGGACCGGGTGGTTGGCGGCGGTGAGAGTGACCTGCCAGCGGTGCTCATTCGGGTTGAGGCCGCGTGGGACCTCCGCAGCGAGAGACAGCGATGTCTGGAGTGAGCCGTCCGATTCCACGGTCGCGGGAAGAGAACGCGGTTGGTCCCAGGCGTTCTTCAAGACCACCATGAACGGATGGGCCAGGTCGATGTTGCCGGGCTCAACCACGTCGAATGAGCGCTTCTCCTCGTCAGGATCAACGGACCTGACAGGCCGCTTGTCCCACCGCGTGTTGATGCGTTGCTGCGTCTCCTCCAAGCTCAACGACGCGCTCGTCACCAGCAGCCGCTCCGATGCGCTGCCGGGAAACAACCACATGTCGCTGAGGCCTGCCTCTGTCCAGGAGATCCAGGTCACCGCGCCTCGGATCTGCCGGAGGGTCTCGGCCAGTGCGAAGTCTTCGGGCCGGTTTCCCAGGACGGCAATGCGCTCCCGGTGCTGGAAGGCTCTCGTGATCGGGACGCACAGCGCTGCCTCGTGTGACCGGGCCGCGTGGGCTCCATCGGCTCCATCTGGGTGCAGTTGCGACAACAGTGCCGACTCGGCGCCGCGGAGAGCTGCCTCCCGCCACTGCTCAGCCGGAATATCTCCGCTGGCGTCGGATGCCTCGATGCCGACATGCATCGCGTAGGCCAGAGCCTCCGGGGTGGTCACGAGAGTCGCCGGAACACCCATGACGGGGGTCGTGGCCACCGCAGCCAGCGGCGTCAGTTCACGTGCGTTGTCGTCGTCAAACAGATGGCTGCACTGGACGTGGTCATCCCGTCGGTTCGCGCCCAGACGTGAACGGAGGCTGTCGGCAGCCGCCTCAGCCTCGTGCACGGCTGGGCCGTTCCACGGTTCCTTGCGCAGCATCTCCTTGAACTGTGCTGCGATGGAATTGTCAGAGATGTTCTTCTCGGCCAGCAGCCGGTCGATAGTGCCGGGGTACAGGGCGTCGAACGTGGTCCACGACGGACCGTAGGCAACCACGTGATCGGGGTGCAGGCGTGCCAAGCACCGGTCTACTGCGGGATGTCCGACCGCGCTGGACGGCACCACCACACTTCCACTGCAGCCCCACACCCTCGACAGCCGGGCAAGGCCCGCCGCCGCCCACTGAACCCAGCGCTCATCGTCGTGTGGCACCACCACAACGATCCGAGGCGGCCTGGCCGCATAGGACAGTGGAAGGAAGACGAAGGGCTGTTCAGGCACCCGCCCAGTTTGACACCTCGCAGGCATGGGCTGACATCCGACGGGCCTGATCAAAGCTGTACGCATGGCCGCAGGGCGTCATCAGCGGGCGCAGATAGCGGCACATTCGTGGGGCACGGATGACGGCCGTCGCGGCGTACGCACGGTAAGTGATCTTCGGATGGATCACCCGTACACGCTGACCGACCGGACCCGTCAAGTGCCGGTAGCCGCCCCGCATATGGGTCCGGCCCCACCCCCGGACCCTCCCCCACCACCGCCCTCTCATAGGCGTTCTCAGTCTAGATGCAGCAGTCTTATCCAACCTGCAAGACCGCAGGTCAAACAGCCCGCCGTGCCTCTAGAACCCGTCGCGATGTATGTGCGGTACCGCAGGTCAACGACAGACGGTCACAGCAACATCAATGAGACCTCACACACTCCACTCGCCAACTCGCGCGCTCACTCACCAAATGAAGCGCTCAGTCACAGCGCTGGAATCTCAGACCGGGACCCGGCTTTCACAGGTCGAACTCGAGGTGCTCGATGTCCGTGAAGCGGACTTCTTCCAGGGAGCCGGCGCGACGGCCGCCGTCCTGGAAGTACACGTCCTTGAGTGCTTCGGCCGCGATGCCCTGGAGCTGCTGGTCGGTGGCACCGGCTTGGCGGGCGTCGAAGAGGCGGGCGGCGTAGTGCGGGGGCAGGGCGACGGTCAGGTGGCGGATGCGGTCCTGGTCCGTCGACCCGATCGGTGCGGTGTAGCCCATGCGGGCGCGGGTGTCGATGACGATGCCGTCGGTGGTCGCCGCCCTCTGCCGGGCCCTGGCCCTCACCTGCGGCTGCCACCGGGCCTTCACCTCGCGCTCCAGACGGGCGGCGAGGTCGGGACGGGGTCTTTTGATCTGGTTCTTTACGTAGCGCTCGACGGTGCGCTGGGAGACCCGCAGCATCTGGGCCACCGCTCTGGTGCCCTTGAGCTGCTTGACGAGGTACCGCATCTGCGCGCCCGCGCTCTTGGGCGCGGGGCGGGTGAACGCCTTCTGCACGGCGGCGTCCAGGCCGTCCCCGAACAGGCTCATCGCCGGCTCCTACTCTCCGTTGTCGGCGTCGGTGACGGTGCCGTCCTTGATGTACCGGGCGAGGTTGAGCTCCGGGGCGTTGAACCGCTCGCGGACCTCCTCGCCCCACAGGACGGTCTGGGTGCCCTCGTGTTTGACCAGGCCGGGGTTGATGCCGAGTTTGAAGCCGCCGGGCAGCGGCTTGCCCTCCCGGTAGGGCAGGAAGTCCAGCGGGCTCGGTCCGTTCGCGGCGTAGACAACGCAGTCGGACAGGATCGCGATGGGGTACTGGCCGGTGAACGCCGCGTGCTTGACGATCTTGCGGTGCAGGTTGGTGCGGGTGCGGGAGATGACCGCCGCGCGGATGTCGGGCCGCCACGTCGGGCGGGCCAGGGCGCGCCACGGCTGCCCGGGTTTCCAGCCCTCGCCCCGGGGGCGCTCGCGGAGCTTGCCCAGGCCGCCCTTGACCGTCGCCTTGACCGCCGAGACGACGATCGCCAGCTCCGGGTCGCGGGCCTTGTAGCCGTCCATCGCGGTGAGGAAGTCGTCCGGGGCGAGGTCGGCACCGACGCCGAGGTCGGCCATCGTGGCGAGGTAGGCATCCCGCAGCCGCTGGTACCAGCCGTCCAGGTAACGGCCGCTTTCGTGGCGGACGTATGCCTCGAACGGGCGTACCTCGTAGCCGAGTTCCACCGCGTAGGCGACGGTGGGCGTCGCATACCAGGCCGGGCCCTCGGGGCGTTCGCCCTTCGGCGTGAACGGGCTGGGCAACAGCGAGGCGTCCAGCTCCGCCCACTCCTTGCCCACCTTCACCCGCGACAGGTCGACATGGGAGAGGTCGACCAGCCACGAGCCGGGCAGCTTCGGGTCGAATGCGGGGTTCATGACGTGCGTCGCCTCGCCCAGGCCGACGTTCAGGCCGTTGGCGCCGGCGGCGAAGGCCATGTTGACGTCGATGCCGACCAGGTGCCGCAGCATGCATTCGTCGTCGGTCATAGGCCGGGCCCAGTCGTAGGCCTCCTCGAACAGCTTCTCCGCCGGGCCGCGGACGTGGAAGCGCGGCAGGTCGGCCAGGAGCGGGTGGCCGTCGGGGGCCTCGCAGGGCGCGCAGTCGACCGGGTTCTGGCCCAGACTGCCGGGGTTGTGCTCGGAGTGCCGCTTGCCGTCGGCGTCGGGCCGGGAAGCGCGGGTCGGCGGGTGCAGGGCGGTCATCAGCTCCAGGCCGGTGACCGCGGTCGAACCGCGCGGGGTCATCACCCTTGAGGCGTACACGCCCAGGACGCGGGCGAGTTCGGCCGGCGGGAGCTGCCCGGCGCGGCCCCAGTGCCGGGCATCCAGCGCGTTCCACGAGGGGATGCACACCTGCACGCAGGCCCGCTCCGAACCGGTGGCGGGGCGGTAGATCCGCGCCCACGGGCCGAAGCCGCGCTTCGTCAGCTTCCATTGCGCGCGGGCGAGCTGCTTGACGGCTTTGTGACCCTCCGGGATCCGCCCGGCGAGCCGCTCCTCCTCGGTGAGCGTCGTCGGCAGGCCGTAGCGCTCCAGAGCGGCTTGGGTGAGCACGAGCAGCGGGTCGGCGTCCTTGCCCGGCCCGGACAGCTTCGGCTGACCGAGCTTCGCCTCCACCAGGGTCCAGTCCACCAGGGCTGCAAGGCTCTTGGCGGGCACGTCCAGGACCAGGCCGCCCGTGCAGTACGCCCGTACCTGCCCGTCCTCGACGTCGACGACCGCCAGCGGGCCGTTCTCGAACCGCGGATCCGTGCCACCGGCCGCGGCGGTGCGGAGGCAGGCAGCGCTCTGCTTCCCCTCCGCACGCCGGGCCGGCTGTCTGCCGGGCGCCGCCGGGCGGGACGGTGCCGCAGGAGCGGCGGCCGGTGCCACAGGCGCGGACGGCGGGGCGGCGCCCGGGTCCGGCCGCGGCGGGGCCTCGGTGCTGCCGGACGGCGCGGCGGACGCCGGGAAACGCCGGGACAGGCCCTCCAGGAGTCTGCGGTAGGCCTCGAGGCGTTCGGCTTTCGGTTCGGCACGGCCTGCTTCCCATGCCTCGATGCTGGCCACGCGCACCCCCAGGGCCTGTGCGACGGCGGCCTGGGTCAGTCCGGCCGCCTCACGCAGGCGGACCCGCTCGTCCAGGGCAGGCAGCACACCGCCGCCGTCGACGGCGGCGAGCAGCGCGTCGACGGCGCTGAACAGGGACTGCGGCTGATCCGTCATGGCTGCCCCTCGCCTACCGGACGCCCTGACGGATTTCTTCCAGGCGGGTCACCAGCCGCTGGTAGCGCTGGGAGGCCGCCTGGGAGGAATTCAGGCCCTGATGCCCGGCGATCTGCCGCCAGTCCATACCCCGGCGCCGGGCCTCGATGACCACCTGCGTCTCCAGCCGGTCCAGCGCCACGCGCATCTCCTCGAACAGACTCAGCCCAGCCGCCACCTCGTCGGCGCTCACGTCAGGACGCTGCCCACCGTCCTGCCGATGGCCGGCGGCGGCCGCCAGCAGACGCCCCAGCAGCGCAGCGTCCTGCTCCAGATGGTCCGCCGGAGCCCAGCCCGCGGCGGAATCCTCCGCGATCGCGGACAGTTGCGCGCGGGCCCGGCCGTGGGCTTCAGCTGCCATGCCAGCATGCTACCCCCACCACACAAGGAAACAATGAAACGTTGTTTCCTTGTGTGGTGGGGGGGGCGGGGCGGCTCCCGCGGGGTCTGGGGGCCGCCCCGGCGCCCGGCCGGAACGCCCCGCCTTGAGACGGCCCGGTACGCAGCGGCCAGGCCACACCAGTCTCCCGGCCTCAGCCGCTGCCCACGGGAGGAAACGGGCCGGAGCCCGCTCCTTGGCATCGGGGCCGAGGCCCTGCCGGTGCCGGCGGGTGCAGCCTCGCCACGCCGGTGAAGGTGTCAACAATGCGGTGATCACAGTGGCGCAGCAGATGCGCCAGGTCGCGTGGCAGTGCGGCATGGTGCACGAGAACAAAATCGGCAGAGGTGGTGCGGTGCAGATGCACCAGGTCCGCCCACAGGCCCGGGCCGAGCCGGTGCGCACGCAGGACCGTCACCTGGCACGGACCCGCGGAGCGCAGAGCCACGCGGACGGCGTCCTCCTGTGCCTCCCGGCCGGCGCGGGCATCGACGCGTGCGCCCAGCGCCCGCAGGATGTCCTGCCACAGCAGCCGGCCGCTCGGGGCGACGGTGGGATGGACCACGAAGTGGCCGGCCGCCGGATTGTGCGAGGCCAGGGCGGTCTGGGTGATGCGCACATCGTCTTCGCGGTCCACCACCACCGTGCAGGGCGGACGCCCCCGGGTGCGCAGCAGGCGGGGATCAGGACGCCGGGAGCACGCCGTCCCGCACACCAGGACATCGACACCGACCTCGCCCAGGGCATTGACCGGATCCATCACCCCCATACCCCTCGCTCCTCCTGTGCTGAGGTGCCCCCTTCTGCCGGGAACCGTCACGGTCCCTGCGGCCGGTGCCGGTCATGCCGCAGGGCCCAGCCTGCTGAAGGCCCACCGCAGCAGGTCCCGGTCCACACCCGGCCGGCCGGTACGGGCCAGGGCCAGACGGATATGGGCGGTCAGCTGGGCCCAGGCACGGAAGTTGCCGTGCGCGGCGTGCCGGTCGGCGAAGGCGATGTCGTCCGGGTCGGCGCCGGCCCAGACGGGATGGAACAGCGGGATCGCCTCCAGGACCTCGCTGGGGGTGAGACGGGTGAAGTGCTGCCAGATGAAGACGCGGGAGGACAGCATCGGCTCACGGCGCAGCACGGTGTGGCAGCCCTCGCCGCCGACGAAGATGATCGCGAGCTGGGTGGCCGGTTCGTCCCACAGGTAGCGGAAGTACTCGAACGCCTCCCCGTTGAGCCACTGGGCCTCGTCCACCAGGAAGGTGCGCGGGCGGTCGGCCAGGGCCGTCTTCAGGAGGCGGTCGAACTCGCTGGGGTGGCGCGGCGGGTCGCCCGCCAGGTCGAGCGCGGTGAACAGTTCGTAGCGCACTGCGCGGGCGGTGGGACGGGCCCTGAAGGTGATCTTGCGGAACGTCCTCGCCGGGTTCGAGTGCGCGCAGGCAGGTGTTGACGGCGAGGGTCTTGCCGAAGCCGGCGCCGCCGTGGATGCACATCATCGCGCGGGCCGCGACCGTGTCGGCGATGTTCTCCCGCGCCGCCAGCAGCGCGCGGGTTGTAACCACGGACGCGTCGGGCAGGTCGACGTACTGGTAAGTGGCCGCGGTCACGAGGCGTCTCCATCGGTATCGGTGGTGGGAGGTGCGGCCCGCCCGCCTGGGCCGTCCGGGGCAAAAGCGCCGTCACGGCCGTACGGGTACCGGACGGGCGGGCCTGGTGTGGTCAGCGCGGCCAGGGAAGCCGGGGTGCGCCAGTCGGCCGGGGGCGCGGCGTGCGGGATGAGATCTGGCAGCGCGAGCTGCGCGAGGTCGGAGTCGGCACTCTGGGCGAGTTCGGCCTCGGCCTGCACACCGGTCAGCGCGCCGAGCCGCTGAGGCGCCTCGGGCTGGTTCACGGCGGCGTAGCGCTCGCGCTGCGAGGCCTCCAGGTCCTTCTTCAGACGGCGAGCACGGGCGGCCCGTGCTCGCCGTACGGCGCTGACCTGTTCCTCGGTGGCCTGGTCGGCCAGGTCCGCAGGACCCAGGTAGCGGCCGGTGGCCGCGTGGTAGACCTCGATGCGGTGGTCGTGATGGGGCATGAAACGGACCCGGACCTGAATACCGGCCTGCCCGGTCATCCACGGCCCCACATAGTCGCGTTTCCTGAAGCGGATGCCGCGGGTGGTCAGGGTGCGGGTGCCGGCGTCCTCCAGGGTGAACGTCCACAGATCCGCGGCCGGCACGTCCCGCAGCGGGGTGGGATCCTCCTGCCACGCCTCAAGCGGAGTCCTGCCCCGCAACGGCGCGGGGCGGTGCTCGGTGTTCCACCAGAGCGTCCAGGCCAGCAGCCGGGCGGTGAAGTCCTCGAAGCCCAGCAGCACTTCGTCCTTCGGACGAGAAGCCCGTTCGCCGGGGCGCGGCTGGCGGGCGTAGCCGGGCAGCGAGGCCAGGAACATGCTCTCCACCGCCCGGTTCAGGCCCTCCACCGTGCCCTTGAGGTGAGGGGTGTAGGCGGGCAAGTCCTCCACGGTGACGTCCAGGAGATCGAACGCGGCGGTTGCCGTCCGGGACAGGAAGTCCTTGCCACGGTCCACCCGCACCTTCTCGGGCAGACCACCGAACGGACCGTAGGGGTCATCGCGCAGGACCGCGGAGCGCAGCGCGGCCAGCACCGACTCCCGCGACGGATGCCCGGGCGTGACCGCGACACCGGTGATCGCGTTCGTCGCGCAGTCGGTGAACCAGGTGATCCACGGCCTGCGAGCCTTGCCATCGACATCGACCAGCACCGGCGCCTGCATGTGGTCGCTCTCCCACACCTGATTGCGCCAGCCCCGCGGCCGGGCCAGGAACACATCATGCTTGCGCGCCGCCCGCTCCCCACCCGCGAGCCCCGCCCGCTCCCCCGGCGTCAGATCACGCCGGATCGCCCGGTGCAGCGTCGGAATCGACGGAGGCGTCTCCCCCTCGCCCCTGGCCGCGCGAGCGATCAGCTCACGGTGGACCGCCGCGACGTTGCCCTTCCACAAGGCCAGCAGGCGGCGCACTTCCGGGGTGACGGAGAAGCGGTCTTTACTCTGGGCCCGCGCCCCGGGCTCCGCGGCCGCGGACTCATCCCGCTCGGCAGCGGCAAGCCACCGCCACACCGTGCGCTCGGTCACCTCCAACGACTGAGCCATCAGCCGTACATGTCGGGTCGTCAGTTTCTGGTCCTGCCGCAGGGCGAGCAGCCGGCGCACGGCAGGGCCGCGCAGCGCCGACAGGGAGGACGACGGCAGACCTCCCCGCGCGTGCGGACCGTCCTCGTGGTCGCCAGCCTCTCTCGGACCCGAGGCGCCGGTCACAACGGCCCCATGAGCCGTGCGCAGGCCCGCTCCAGCAACCGGCGATCCACCACCGCACGGCTCTTGCCGTAGAGCTCGGCCGTCAGGTGCGAGGTCAGCTTCGCCCACGTCCGGAAATTGCCGTGGCCCACATGCTCGTCCACCCACACGACATCGTCCTCGCTGACGTCCTCCCACAGCGGGTGGAAGGCAGCCATGACGGTTGCCACCTCGCGCGGGCTGAGGCGCGGCACCAACTCCCAGGTCAGCACCCGAGAGGCCAGCGCGGGCACCCGGCGCAGCGCCCGTTCGCTGCCCGCGCCCGCCAGCACGAGTGCCGTGTCCGTCTCCGGGTGGTCCCACAGCCCGCGCAGAAACTCCAGCGCCGGCCCCGGAAGGCGCTGTGCCTCGTCCAGTACCAGCACGCGGGGCTGCCGTAGCGCGTTCACCAGCATCAGGTCGGCCTCCCCCGCCCCGCGCGGCAGACGCCTGCCCAGCTCGAGGGCGTCTGCGAGCACCCGGCGCAGTTCGGGAACCGTCGGGTGCACACCGAC
This sequence comes from Streptomyces sp. SL06, assembly GCF_058244745.1. Taxonomy (NCBI): domain Bacteria; kingdom Bacillati; phylum Actinomycetota; class Actinomycetes; order Kitasatosporales; family Streptomycetaceae; genus Streptomyces; species Streptomyces sp. SL06. The sequence goes on from NZ_JBSYOT010000001.1 coordinate 83,635, forward strand.
ATGGACCCGACGGACCCGGGCCGGGTGCGGCAACTGGGAAAGGGCGTACTGCAACGCGACGGTCTTGCCCTGGCCAGCGTCGCCGTACAGACACACCACCGCCCCGACCGCGGCCGCGTGGGCGACCGTCCGCAGCACCGACCGTACAGCAGGCGTGTGCACCACCTGGGCATCCGGGACCAGGACCGGGACCTGCGCCAGGTGCTTCTGCTCCCGCAGAAACACCTGCCCGCCCACGCCTTTCTCGGCCACCACGTTCAGGCCCAGCTCGCTGAGGGGATCCGGCCGACGCAACCCGGCCACCTCAGGCTCCCGCCCGGTCAGCAAAGCCCGCCCCGCCCGTCGGTCCCTGCGGATCACCCGGCTCAACGTCGACATCGACGGAATGGGCACCTCACCACCGGCAGCCACCAGCCGACGCCTCAACTCAGAGACATTGCCCCCCCGCCTCACCCAGCAGCTCCCACACCTCGTCCGACACCACGTATCCCTGCCGGACCGGCCCCTCCGCCCGCCCCGTCGCCTTCGCCTGCTCCAGCCAGCGCCAGACCGTACGCTCCGAAACACCCACCGTCTCAGCAACCGCCCGCACATGCCGCGTCGACAACTCCCCCGCCCGCTGCCGCTCCAGCAGACGACGCACCACCAACGCCCTCGGCAGCACAGCCCCCCGGCCGGCCCCTCTACCTTGATCCACCCCCCGATCACACCGGCCCAGCCCGCCCCACCGCATCAGAACTCACGAACCTGAGACAGCATCACCCACGATCAGATAAAGCCTCACGACAGCGGCCCCGCCCATCAGGCTCTCGCCTCATGACAGTGCCGATCCCGCCCCAACACCCCACTGACCAGCGCCGACACAGCACACCACCAGACCAGCACCACCGACTCTCACCACTACCGACCCCAAGCCGCAAGGTCGCACGGGAGTTCACCGGATGCCGTGCGTTTTCAGCGAGTTTTGATGTCACTGGCTCGCCCTGACAGCGGATGAGACGCGTGTTCGTCGCCAGCGAAGGCAGTCGTGGGCCAGGGCTGTTGCTGCCAGGGTGTGCCGATGAATACGACACCGGATGGACGGCCTGTCCCACCCGCGCATGCCGACGAGCGCGCCATGCTGGAGGCATGGCTGGACTTTCACCGTGCAACTCTTGCCCTGAAGTGTTCGGACCTCAACGATGATCAACTACGGCTGGCCGCAGTGTCACCCTCGTCGATGACGCTGCTCGGTCTCGTTCAGCACGCGGCTGAGGTGGAACGCAACTGGTTCCAGCGTGTATTCGCAGGTCAGAAAGTGCCGCCAGTCTTCGGGGAAAACAACGTCGACGGCTATGCGCTCCGCCCGGACCGAGGGCTCGACGAGGCGACGGCTGCCTGGCAAGCCGAAGTCGCCCGAGGCCGTGAGGTGATCGCCGACGCGTCGCTGGACGATTCCGGTCACCTGTCCGAGCAGGAAGCGGGTCTTGCCGGCGAACAGGGGGTCTCCCTGCGCTGGATCCTGGTGCACATGATCGAGGAATACGCGCGTCACAACGGCCACGCCGATCTCATTCGCGAGCAGATCGACGGAGCAACCGGCGCATGAGACGTCCCTGAGCGGTCGTAAGTACCGCGCAGGGACTCGGCTCCGGCCCTCAGCCCGGCGCCGGTCTGCTCGGCCAGGGCCTTGGTGCGGGCGTGAGGGTAGGACTCCGTCGAAGGCAAGCCGGCCGACGGTCGCCGCGCAGAGCCGCAGGTCGGTGAACGTCTTCGTCCACCCGGAAAGGGACTCGTCCGGGGCGATGGCGACGCTGCTCTTCTCCTCACGTTCGGTCAGCACCTGGAAGAGCAACTCAGCGCCGCGCCGGCCGGGTTCCATGTACCCGGGTTCATCGATGCATGAAAGATCGCCCCGGCCGTAGCGGGCGATCGTCCTGGACAGCTGCTTCGTGGCCCGGCCGACCGCGTTCACCCGGCAGACGATCGCCCCGCTGGACTGCGAGCCGACGGCGATCCCCGGCCCCCGAGGGCGACCTCACGGACGGGACACGGCTGACTGCCCGCGACAGCCCCGCCGTCGGTGCGAGCGGCGCGCCAACAGCCGGGCCGGACGAAGCCGGCGACGCAGCCGTTCCAAAGAAACCGATGCAAAGATTCCATTGCAAGTGTTCCTTTGCATCGCTACCCTTGCAGACATGAACGAGCCCCAGGACCCGCACGTCCGCAATCTCGATGCCCGATCCCTGCGCGGGCTCGCGCACCCACTGCGCATGCAGCTGCTGGACGCCCTGCGCCTCGGCGGTCCGGCCACCGCCTCCCAACTCGCCGCAAAGCTGGGCGAGTCCAGCGGTGCGACCAGCTATCACCTGCGGCAGCTCGCCGCTCACGGCTTCATCGAGGACGCCCCCGAACGCGGCAAGGGCCGCGAGCGGTGGTGGAAGGCGGTCCACAAGGGCCTGCAGTTCGACGACGCACTGCTCGCGGACGCCAGCCCGGACGTGCGCGGGGCTGCCGACATGTATCTCCACGAGGTCGCCACCGCCCAGACCCGGGCCCTGTCGACCTGGCTCGGCAACCGCGAGGCATGGCCGCAGGAATGGAACCGCGTCTGGGACATGAGCAGCGCGACACTGCGGCTGACGCCCGAACTGACCCGGGAACTCATCGCGAAGATGCACGCGCTCCTCGACGCCTACCGCGACCGGGCCGCCGACGAGGACGACGCCCGCACGGCCCAAGTGCGCATCCACACGCACGCGTTCCCCCTCACCACGGAGTGAAAGGCCGCAGTCCGATGCACCCTGAGAACAACCTTGCCCTGTACCAGGCACGCGCTGCCGAACTCCGCGCCGAAGCCGGCGCATACCGTCTCGCCGCGGCGGCCCGGCGCCCCCGGGACTTCCGCACCCGCCTCGGCCGGGCCCTCGTAAAAGCCGGCCTGCGGCTGACCTCCACCCCCAGGGCCGCGGTCACCATTCCCTGGACGACCTGCACCAAAGGGTCAGTGACCGTAGGCGACCAGCGAGCGTAGCGCGGTTCGCCCGGCGGCGCCGTCGTGCCGGACCGCGGCGGTCAGCGCGAGCGCCGTCGCGAGGATGCCCACTCCGTTCGCCGCAAAACGGTCCCGGGCACCCTCGTTCCCGTCTCCGCAGGCACCCCTTGGACCACACCACCGGGAGGAACCAGTGGCATACCCGCAACCGCCCACCCCCCAGGAGAAGCTCACCGACGCGAAGAAGCTGCTGCGCCTCCCGCGTATCGTCGCGATCTGCGGCTCCACCCGCTTCATGACCGAGATGAACGAGGCCGATGTGCGGGAGACCGAAGCCGGAAAGATCGTCGTCAAACCGGGCTGCGACATGAAATCGCCGCACGGACTCCGGTCCGGTCCCGCCGAGGCCGAGGCGCTGAAAGTCCGACTCGACGACCTGCACCGGGCCAAGATCCGGCTCGCCGACGAGGTGCTCGTGGTCGGCGACCGCATCGGAGACAGCACCCGAGCCGAAATCACCTACGCCCGGTCGCTGGGCAAGCCCGTGCGGTTCACGCACCCCGAAGCCGGCCCTGCCGCCTGACCGTCTCGCGGCGGCTCGGGCCGCCGCCCACCCCGCACCCTCCGCAGCATGCGGGCTCAGCAGCCGCAGCGCCGGCGGACGGCACACGGTGGCGGACCCGGGCCGCCCTCCCGCGGGACAGCACCCGAGCCCGGCCGCCCAGGAACCGCTCACCCACGACGCGTGTGCCGAACTCACCGTCCCCGCCCGCGCCCGGACCGTGCTCGGCCGGCTACGGCCGGCCCGGCGGAGTCACCTCCAGCTCCTTGCCGGCAGGGCACCGCCCGCCGCCGGTGAACCCGTAGCACAAGCGCGCACCCCTGGGCCGCAGGCCGGCGGACCGAACAGCGGTCTAGTGGTGCGGGTACAGAGAAACGCTCACCCGTCCGGAGTGAAATCTGTTGTGGCTGATGTAGACATCCGGCGGTCATTGGGGTTAGTGTTTTCCCGTAGCCAGGAAGTCAGTGAGGCGCGGCAGAGACGAACTGCCCGCATGCGGAACAGTGGTTGCGGCACGGCAGTGGAGTGGCGGGGCCAGAGTTTCCAGGGTCCCCCCGCTGACCGCCGGGCCGGGCGGTCTCCCAGGGCCGCCGGCCGTAGCAGCAGTACCAAGAGAGATGCACACAGAGAGAAGGAGGAGGACGCCATCAGGATCGCCCGGGGAGAAGGCTTCCCCGGGTACCGCAGGCCCCGGAACGGAAGGTGGTCCCACGGTCACGCATCCGCGATCCCTCACCTGCCCGCCCCTCGACAGGGGCTGGTGCGGAAACAGAAGGCCGGCTGAGCAGTAGGCCGGCAGATGGTGTTGCAAATCCCTCGGGGCCTTGGTGCCGTTCGGCACCAAGGCCCCTCGACGCGTTCCCCCAACAGAGGTGCAGATGAACCCAGAGACCCCGCTCGGCCGCATCGACGACGACGACTACCCCGCCTACACCATGGGGCGAGCAGCCGAGATGCTCGGCACAACACCCGCCTTCCTACGGGCCATCGGCGAGGCCCGGCTGATCACGCCGCTGCGCTCCGAAGGCGGCCACCGGCGCTACTCCCGCTACCAGCTGCGCATCGCCGCCCGCGCCCGCGAACTCGTCGACCACGGCACCTCCGTCGAAGCGGCCTGCCGCATCGTCATCCTGGAGGACCAGCTCGAAGAGGCCCGGCGCATCAACGAAGAACTGCGACAGCGTCCCGCCGACCACTCCGGCAAGGCCGACGCCCGGCCGGGCACCTGACCGGGCGCCCGGCCGGGCCTGATCACGCGCACCCTGGCCCCTTCCCACTCTTCAGCGGGCTTCAGCAGGCCCCGCCTCTGCCAACCCGCACCGTCCTTCTCCCCCGCCGGCACTACTCGTGGGCCGGGCCTTCGCCGTTGCCCGGCTCGCGGAGCCGCTCCGTGCGGCGGGCGAGCGTGTCGATACGGGCGATCAGTTCCGGGTCGCCGGTCGTGAGGTGGTCGCGGGCGCGGGCCAGCGGGTCGATGAGACCGGCGGCGTCGTCATGGCCCAGGGCACGCAGAAGGCCGTCGCGCGCCTCGTCCGGGAGACCGGTGAGAGCAGTGACCCGACCCGCCAGCAGGCGCAGATCACCGGCATTGTCCCGGGCCCAGGCCGTGACGGCGCGGTCGGCGGCGCGGCGGTCCCGGGTGGCCTGGACACGCTGCTCCCCCGTCGCGCCGGGAGCCCCGGGACGCAGACGCAGATAACGGCGCTCGGCGGCCTGCCGGCTGGCGACACCGAGGGGACGGGCGAGATCGGCCCAACTGGCCCCCGCATCACGCGCGGTTTCGATCAGTCCCGTCTCCCAGCCCGCGAGCCGGGCGCGTACCTGGCGCAGGAGCAGCAGCGCGGCCAGCGCCTGGCCGGAGCCGACCTCGCAACCGGACCGCTCCGCGGACTGCGATGCCTGGGCGGTGCGGACGGCTTCGTCGATCGCCGTCAGCGCTGCCTCGGCGGCGGGAAAGGACACGGGCCGGGGCCCGGGTTCCTGTGGAGCTGCCGTCACGATTCACCTCCATTCCACGGCGTCACCCGACAGACGACGCCCCCACTTGTCACCCTTTCGATGACACGCTACAACAGAAGCAGAAAGCAGCGCATGAGCGGTTCCACTCGCACTGGAGGTGTTTCACGTGCTGATGCGCACCGACCCTTTCCGTGACTTCGACCGGCTCACCCAGCAGCTGTTCGGCACCGCGCCCGGCACCTGGTCGCGTCCCTCGGCGATGCCCATGGACGCCTACCGCGAGGGCGACTCGTACGTGATCGCCCTCGACCTGCCCGGAGCCGACCCCGACACGATCGACATCAACGTCGAACGGAACATACTGACCGTCCGGGCCGAACGCCGCCCCGCCACCAAGAACGACGACATCCAGATGGAACTCTCGGAACGCCCCCTGGGCGCCTTCTCCCGCCAGGTGATACTGGCCGACACACTCGACACCGAACACATCACCGCCGACTACCACACAGGCGTGCTCACCCTGCGCGTCCCCATCACCGAACACGCCAAGCCACGCAAAATCCCCCTCCACGCCGGAACAGACCACAAGGAAATCTCCCACTGAAACGAAACAACCCCGGTAGCGGAGGCCCCCCAGCCGCACCCCCCCCCCGCCCGCCGGACACCGACCGCCAGGGCAAGGAGAACCCCGACAGCCACACGCTGCAACGCACTCCTCGACCAGACACAAGCACACACCGAGCACAACACCCGCACCGAGACAGACCCCACAGCACGCACAGCAGTGGCCCTGTTGGGCACGCACCCGGACGGCGAGACACGAGCGGAACCTGCCGCCCCGCTCCCCGAAACCCTCACCCCACTCCCCCCCCAACCCGCCGCAACCCACCAAACCCCAGCCCCCCCAACAGCTCCCGCGAACCACCCCAGCATGAACCGAGGAAACCACCGAACACACCACAACCCGGAACATCAGCACCACGCCCAGCCGGCCAGACACAGCCTCAAGACCTCCCAGCACGCCCACCAAGACCACCGAACCACCGACACCACCGACACCACCAGCAAAGAACTGACCCACCACCCCCTGCTACAACCCCCA